>NZ_WWKH01000282.1:0-20180 GCF_009865595.1 Streptomyces sp. SID1328
TGGCGGGCGCGCTCGATCGGGTCGGAGGCCGCGGTGGACAGGGCCGCGTGTGCGGCCCGCCGCTCCGGCGCCGGTGCCTCGGCGTACAGGGCGGCGGAGATCAGGGGGTGCGCGAACCGTACGGCCGGGGCCTCCGGCTCGGTGGCGAGCAGGCCGAGTTCGGCGGCCTGGGCGCACTCCGCCTCGGCGTTCTCCCGGCCGGCCGCGTGCAGCAGGGCCGGGGTGGGGCGGGCGCCCGCGCTCGCCACCAGCAGGGTGCGGCGGGCCTCCACCGAGAGCATGTCCAGCCGGCTGAGGACCAGGGCGCGCAGCGAGGTCGGCACCGGCAGCGGCTCGCCGGGCCGGGGCGGGGTCGGGCTGTCGGCGAGCGCGCGGCTCAGCTCCAGCGCGAACAGCGGGTTGCCGCCGCTGGTGCGGTGGATCTCGCGGACCGTGGAGCGGGGGAGCGCGCCGTGGCCCCGGTGGTCGAGCAGCCGGGCCACCTGGGTGCGGTTGAGGGGGCCCAGCCGGACGGCGGCGGTGTCCGGGGGACAGGCGCGCAGATGACGGTCGTACTCCTGGCTCTCCGGGCCCTCGGTGCGTACCGCGCACAGCAGTTGCACGGGGGTGCCGCCCAGGCGGCGGGCGGCGAAGCCGAGGAGTTCGGCGCTGGCCGGGTCGAGCCACTGGAGGTCGTCGGCGACCAGCAGGACCGGGCCGCGCGCGGCGAGGGCGCGCAGGGCGGAGAGCACCGCCAGGCGCAGGGCGAGGCCGTCGCGCTGGAGGCTGGACTCGCCCCGGCCGGTGAGCGCCGACTCCAGCGCGGTCAGCTGGGCCGAGGGGAGGTGCGGCGCGATCTCGTCCAGCACCAGCCCGAGGAGGTCGGCCAGGGCGAGGAAGGGCAGATGCGATTCGGACTCGGTGGCCGAGCAGCGCAACACGGTGCGCGCGGTGGCGCCGTATTCCTCGGCCAATGCCCGCAGGAAGGTCGATTTCCCTATTCCGGCCGGGCCGTGCACCAGCACACTGCCGCCCGAGGCGAGCTGTTCCTTCGCGTCGGCGAACAGTTCCTCACGGCCGATGAGCAGGTCGGGGCGGCATCGGGCAGGCTCCTGGAAGTCCCGTCGCACGGTTCGCCCGCTCCCCTCGTGTGTCGTGTCCGGGCCAAATTCTAGGCAACGGAGCCCGGAATTCGTCGAGAAGTCGTGGTGAGGGAAATAACAGCCCGTCAAGCATCCTCAAATTCAAAGCGGGCCTATGTGAATGGCATGTTTCGCCGGCCGTTGCCGGGGACCGGAGCGTCCGGTTCCGGCCCCTAGGGGAGGACCCCGGCCCGGCGAGCCGCCGTCACCGCCTCCCCCCGGGTGTGCGCGCCCAGTTTGCGCATCGCCGCGCGCAGATAGCCCTTCACCGTCTCCGGGCGCAGGCCCAGCCGGTCGGCGACGGCCGCGTTGGTGGCGCCGGTCGCCACCCAGGTGAGCACGTCCAGCTCGCGGGGGGCCAGCGCCGGACTTCCTTGCGGGGCCGGTGCGGTCAGCAGGGCGCAGGCCGCCAGCAGTTCGGCGCGCAGTTCAGGGTCCGCGATGCGCGGGGCCAGCGCCCGCAGCGCCGCGTGCGCCTCCCGTACGTGCTCCTGGCGGGCCCCCGGTTCCGGCACGGCGGGCCGGAGCGCGGCCAGCAGACCCCGCGCCTCGTCCCGTACCGCGAGCGCCCGCTCGACCTCGCGTGCCGCCGCCACCGCACCGCCGAGCGCCCGGTCGCCCAGGGGCTGGGCGGTGCGCAGCGCGCCGTACAGCACCCCCCGCACCCGGTGCTGTACCACCAGCGGCACGGCGAGCACCGAGCGCAGGCCCTCGGCGGCCACCGGGGCGTCGTACTCGTGGCTGATCCGGCGGGAACTGGAGTAGTCCGGCACCGCGCAGGCCCGGCCCAGCGCCACCGCCCGGCCGCCGAGTCCGGTGCCGGAGGTCACCACCAGCGAGCGCAGCGCGGCCGTGGCGGTGCCGCTCAGCTCGCTGATGCGGATCTGCGCCGCACCGGGGCCGACCGCTCCGCCGAACGCGACCGGCAGTCCCGTCGCGCGCCGCAGCCCGGCCAGCGCACCCCGAATCTCCGCCGTCGCCACGGCATCTGCTGCCACCTTCTCGCTCCTTCGTGCCGCCACCCCCGTTCGGGGGTGGTGAGACCCGCATCACGGATTAGACGATGGGGGAGAGCCGCCCGGCAATGGTCCGGGACACGGGAGTGCGCCGGCGGTGGACGGCCGCGGCAGCGAGGAGGACACGGATGACGACCCCGACGGAGCTGTTCCGCAGCGCCCGCGATTTCCTGCTGGAGCACCGGGAGGACTACCAGGGTGCCTGTGACGGCTTCCGCTGGCCCGAGTTCGAGCACTTCAACTGGGCGCTGGACTGGTTCGACGTGATCGCGGAGGGCAACGACCGCACCGCCCTGCACATCGTGGAGGAGGACGGCCGCGAGACCCGGCTCTCCTTCGCCGAACTGTCCGACCGCTCCGACCGGGTGGCCAACCACCTCAAGGCGCTGGGCGTCGGCGCGGGGGACCGGGTCCTCGTCATGCTCGGCAACCAGGCCGAGCTGTGGGAGACCATGCTCGCCGCGATGAAGCTGCGTGCCGTGGTCATCCCGGCCACCCCGCTGCTCGGCCCCGCCGACCTGCGGGACCGGGTCGACCGGGGCGAGGTCGCGCATGTGATCGCGCGGGCCGAGGACACCGCCAAGTTCGCCGAGGTCCCCGGCACCTACACCCGGATCTCGGTCGGCGGGCTGCCCGAGGAGGCGTGGGAGCCCTACGAGGACGCCTACGCGGTGCCCGGCGGGTTCCTGCCCGACGGGCCGACCCTCGCCGGCGACCCGCTGATGCTGTACTTCACCTCCGGGACCACCGCCCGCCCCAAGCTGGTCGAGCACACCCACACCTCGTACCCGGTCGGTCATCTCGCCACCCTGTACTGGATCGGCCTCCGGCCCGGCGACGTCCACCTCAACATCTCCTCGCCCGGCTGGGCCAAGCACGCCTGGTCCAACCTGTTCGCACCCTGGAACGCCGAGGCGACCGTCTTCGTCGTCAACTACTCCCGCTTCGACGCCGCCCGGCTGATGGCCGAGATGGACCGGGCCCGGGTCACCACGTTCTGCGCGCCGCCCACCGTGTGGCGGATGCTGATCCAGGCCGACCTGACCCAGCTCGCCACCCCGCCCCGCGAGGCCGTCGCCGCCGGGGAGCCGCTCAACCCCGAGGTGGTCGAACAGGTCCGGCGGGCCTGGGGCGTGACCGTACGGGACGGGTTCGGGCAGACCGAGACGGCCGTGCAGATCTCCAACAGCCCCGGCCAGGAGCTGCGTTCGGGCTCCATGGGCCGGCCCGGCCCGGGCTACCGCGTCGAACTCCTCGACCCGGTCACCGGCGCGCCCGGCGCCACCGAGGGAGAGATCGCGCTCGACCTCTCCGCGCGTCCCGTCGGCCTGATGACCGGCTACCACGGTGACCCCGAGCGCACCGCCGAGGCGATGGCCGACGGTTACTACCGCACCGGCGACATCGGCTCCCGCGATGCCGACGGGTACGTCTACTACACGGGCCGGAGCGATGATGTCTTCAAGGCCAGTGACTACAAGATCAGCCCCTTCGAGCTGGAGAGCGCGCTGCTGGAGCACGAGGCGGTGGCCGAGGCGGCCGTGGTGCCCGCGCCCGACGAGCTCCGGCTCGCGGTGCCGAAGGCGTACGTGGTGCTCGCCGAGGGCTGGGAGCCCGGACCCGGTACCGCGAAGGCGCTCTTCGAGCACTCCCGTGAGGTGCTCGCGCCGTACAAGCGGCTGCGCAGGCTGGAGTTCGGGCCGCTGCCCAAGACCGTGTCCGGCAAGATCCGCCGCATCGAGCTGCGTGAGGCCACGGCCGCGGGCTCGGCGGACGAGTACCGCGAGGAGGACTTCCGGTGACCCTCTCCTACACGCACGGCACCGGGGGCACCGCCCTGCTCGGTGACACCATCGGCGCCAACCTCGCGCGTACGGCAGCCACTTGGCCGGACCGGGAAGCCCTGGTCGACGTGCCCGCCGGGCGCCGGTGGACCTACGCCGAGTTCGCCGCCGACGTCGAGCGGCTGGCGTGCGCGCTGCTCGCCTCCGGGGTGGCCAAGGGCGACCGGGTGGGCGTCTGGGCGGTCAACCGGGCGGAGTGGGTGCTGGTCCAGTACGCCACCGCGCAGGTCGGCGCGATCATGGTCAACGTCAACCCGGCCTACCGCACCCACGAGGTGGAGTACGTCCTCCGCCAGGCCGGCGTCTCCCTGCTGTTCGCCTCCACCGAGCACAAGGGCAGCGACTACCGGGCGATGGTGGACGAAGTGCGCCCGAAGCTGCCGGAACTGCGGCGGACGGTGTACTTCGGGGACCCGAGCTGGGAGGAGTTCACGGCGCTCGGTGCCGAGGTCTCCGTACAGCGACTGCGCGCCCGAGAAGCCGAGTTGTCGTGCGACGACCCGATCAACATCCAGTACACCTCGGGCACCACCGGTTTCCCGAAGGGCGCCACCCTCTCCCACCACAACATCCTCAACAATGGTTTCTTCGTGGGGGAGTTGGTCGCCTACACCGAGCAGGACCGCATCTGCGTACCCGTCCCGTTCTACCACTGCTTCGGCATGGTGATGGGGAATCTCGCGGCCACCTCCCACGGCGCCTGCATCGTCATCCCGGCCCCGTCCTTCGAGCCCGGGGCCACCCTGGAGGCGGTCCAGCGGGAGCGGTGCACCTCGCTGTACGGGGTGCCCACGATGTTCATCGCGGAGCTGAACCTCCCCGAGTTCGCGGAGTACGACCTCTCCACCCTGCGCACCGGCATCATGGCGGGTTCGCCCTGTCCGGTGGAGGTGATGAAGCGGGTGGTCGCCGAGATGCACATGGCCGAGGTGTCCATCTGCTACGGCATGACCGAGACCTCCCCGGTCTCCCTCCAGACCCGCGTCGAGGACGACCTGGAGCACCGCACCGGCACGGTCGGCCGCGTCCTGCCGCACCTGGAGGTCAAGGTGGTCGATCCGGCCACCGGCATCACCCTGCCGCGCGGCGAGGCGGGCGAGCTGTGCACCCGTGGCTACAGCGTCATGCTCGGCTACTGGGAGGAGCCCGAGAAGAGCGCCGAGGCCATCGACACCGGCCGCTGGATGCACACCGGCGACCTCGCCGTGATGCGCGAGGACGGCTATGTGGAGATCGTCGGCCGCATCAAGGACATGATCATCCGGGGCGGCGAGAACATCTACCCCCGCGAGATCGAGGAGTTCCTCTACGCCCACCCCAAGATCCGGGACGTCCAGGTCGTCGGCGTGCCGCACGAGCGGTACGGCGAGGAGGTCCTCGCCTGTGTCATCCCGCTCGACCCGGCCGACCCGCTCACGCTGGACGAACTGCGCGCCTTCTGCCGGGACCGGCTGGCCCGCTACAAGATCCCGAGCCGGCTCCAGCTCCTCGACGCCTTCCCGATGACGGTGTCGGGCAAGGTCCGCAAGGTGGAGCTGCGCCGCAGCCACGGCTCCTGACATGCCTGCGGGGCGCGGTCGCCCCCGTTGCCTTCCGGCCGAGACCGCGCCCCACAAGTCCCCCGTCCGCAAGGCCCGCCACCCCCGTCCCGGCGGGACCTCGCACTCTCAATCTGCCCTCTCTGGGCGGGGGTTGAAGCCTTTCGGCCGGTCTTCAGAGGTTGATTTGAGGTTGGCACCCCGGAGCCGGGCGCCGCACAGCTCGGGTCGCCCGGTGCCTCACAGCTCGTGCTCCGACAGTCCCGGCCAGTCGTCCGGGCCGCCGCCCAGCCAGTCGATCAGGTCGCTCTCCTCGACCTCGATGCGGTCGAGGTCGGCCAGGCGGAGGATCTCGATCACGTCGTCGAGATGGGAGGCGAGGCCGAGGGTGACCTCACCCTCGGTGACCCGGCGGGAGCCGTCGAGCGCCGGGGGGTGGACCACGATGTGCGGATACCGCGCGGGACCGGCCATGTGTTCAGCGTCCTGCGGATCGGGCGGCGCCGCCACCCGACGAGGGGGCCGGGAATTCGCCCGGGGTTCCACCGGCCGCCGCCCCGCCCTCTTCCCCGGCACCGGCCGGGCTTCTAGCCTCGCGGCGCCCGATGTCTCCCACGGAAAGGCAGACCCGACGATGCGCCACGCCCTCCTACGCGCCGCCAGACGGCTCGGCACCAGGACGGCCGTCACGGCCGTCACCACCGCGCTCGCCGTGGCGGCCCCCTTCCCGGCCGTCGCGGCGAGCGGGCCGGAGCGGCTGTCGTCGCTGGTGGACCCGCTGATCGGCTCCGCGAACGGCGGCAACACCTTCCCCGGCGCCACCCTGCCCCAGGGCATGATCGCCTGGTCGCCCACCAGCACCGCCGGGGACCAGACCAGCACCGGCGCGGCCAACGGGTACGCCTACAACACCACCCGGATACGCGGCCTGAGCCTCACCCATGTCAACGGCGCCGGCTGCCACCCCGGCGCGGCCGGAGACATCCCGATCATGCCGTTCACCGGCGACATCACGTCCTCCCCGTCCGCCGACACCAAGGACGCCGTCTACGCGGCGGACTTCTCCCACGCCGACGAGAAGGCCGTACCCGGCCGGTACACCCTCGGCCTCGCCTCCGGCGCCTCCGCCGACCTCGCGGTGAGCCGGCGGGCCGGGGTCGCCGACTTCGCCTTCCCGGCGGGCCGCCCGGCGAGCCTGCTGTTCCGGGTCTCCAACTCGCTCAACGGCAGCGAGGACGCGCACATCGACATCGACGCCGCCCACCGCAAGGTCACCGGCTGGGTGCTGACCGGCGCGTTCTGCGGCCGCCGCGCCAACGGCGGGACCAACAACCGCAAGAGCTACTACCGGCTCCACTTCAGCGCCACCTTCGACCGGGCCTTCGCCACCACCGGCACCTGGCACGACGGCACCCTGTCGCCCGGCTCCACCACGGCCTCCGGCGGCGAGGGCTACGCCACGGGCGCCGACCGCGCCGGACGCGGCTCCGGCGGCTGGGTCGGCTTCGACACGGCGTCCGACAACGATGTCCACATGCGGCTCGGCATCTCCTACGTCAGCCTCGCGGGCGCCGAGGCCAACCTCCGCCACGAGATCCCGGCACGCGCGAGCGTCGCCGACGTGGCCGCGGCCGGGGCACGGGTCTGGGACCGCGAGCTGAGCACCGTACGCGCCGAGGGCGGGAGTCCGGCCCGGCGTACGGCGTTCTACACCGCGCTCTACCACTCCCTGATGCAGCCCAACCTGATCAGTGACACCGACGGGCGCTACCGGGGCATGGACCAGGCCGTGCACCGGCCGGCGCGCGGGCAGCGGGCGCAGTACAGCAACTTCTCCGGCTGGGACCAGTACCGGGCGCAGATCCAGTTGCTCGCGCTGCTGCGGCCCGCGGTGGCGGGCGACTTCGCGCAGTCGCTCTACAACTTCGCCCGGCAGAACGGCGGGGTCTGGGACCGCTGGGTGCACATCAGCGGCGCCACCCACGTGATGACCGGCGACCCGTCCGCCGCCACCCTGGCCACCTTCTACGCCATGGGAGTACGGAACTTCGACTACCGGGGCGCCTACGCCTCCCTGGTCCGCCAGGCCACCGTCCCCACCCCGGACGACCTCTCCGACGCGGGCTGCCCCGGCCAGTGCGAGGGCCAACGTCCCAACCTGGCACAGTACTTGGTCTCCCACTACGCACCCCAGGACGCCTGTCACTGCTGGGGAGGCGCGGCGGAGACCCTGGAGGACGCGGTCGCGGACTTCTCCCTGGCCCAGTGGGCGCGCGGGCTCGGCCGGGAGGAGGACGCGAAGGTCTTCACCGACCGCGCCGCCTACTGGCGCAACGTCTTCAACCCCGCCACCGGCCACGTCCAGGCCCGCAAGCTCGACGGCACCTGGGTCACGCCGTTCAACCCCGCCGGCGACCTCGGGTTCGCGCAGGGCACCAGCGCCACCTACACCTGGATGGTGCCGCACGACGTCCAGGGCCTCGCCGACGCGATGGGCGGCCGGAGCGCGGCCGCGACCCGGCTCGACGGCTTCTTCCACAACCCGGACGGCTCCTGGTCCGTACGCGGCGGCGACCCCCTGCGCTACGACCCCACGAACGAGCCCGGCATCCACGCCCCCTGGCTCTACAACGCGCTCGGGCAGCCGTGGAAGACCCAGGCGACGGTGCGCCGGATCCTCGACACCGTCTACGGCACCGGCCCCGCCGGCCTCCCCGGCAACGACGACCTGGGCACCATGTCCGCCTGGTACGTGTTCTCCGCCCTCGGCCTCTACCCGCAGACCCCCGGCAGCGCGGCCCTGCTGCTCGGCGCCCCGGTGTTCCCGAGGGCGACCGTGGACCGGCCGGGCCGGGCCGACCTCGTCATCACCGCCCCCGAGGCCGACGACACCCACGTCCACATCACCGCCGTACGCCGCGACGGGCACCCGGTGAACCGCTCCTGGCTCACCCCGGCCGAGGCGCGCGACGGCGGCAGGCTGGACTTCACCCTGACCACCGCACCCGACACCGACTGGGCGACGGGGGACCTGCCCGAGTGACCTCACCCGCCCCGCGGGAGCACGCCTGCGGGGCCGACCCGGGCCCGGGGGCTTCCATCAGGGGATCGTGCGGCCGATGCCATGTCACGGCCCGCTCAGTGGCGAGACGTCAGACCCGCTCCAGGGGCCGGTGCGGCCCGCTGGGAAGCTCCGCTGTGATCGTGTCGCCCGGGCGTACCGTGCCGCCCTTCCTCACGATGCTCATGATTCCGGCCTTGCGCACGATGTTCCCGGCCTCGTCGCGGCCGACAACCTGCTTCAGCAGCCCGTCCTGGAAGTTGTCGATCTGCAGGCAAGGATTGCGCAGGCCGGTCACCTCCAGCACGGCATCGTCGCCGATGCGCAGCAGCGTGCCGGCCGGCAGGCCGAGCAGATCGATGCCACGGCTGGTGATGTTCTCGCCGAGGTCACCGGGCACCACCTCGAATCCCTCGGCACCGACCTCGGCGAAGAGCTCTTCATGGATGAGGTGGACCTGGCGCAGGTTCGGCTGGGTGGGGTCCTGCGCGACGCGTGAGCGGTGCTTGACCGTCACGCCGGCGTGTACGTCGCCCTCCACACCGAGCCCGGCGAGCAGCGTGATGCTGTCCCGGTTCGGTTTGGTGAACGAGTACTCGCCGTTGCTGCTGACTGCCGTCACTGTCCCGTTCATCCTCGGAAGCCCCCTCCTCAGTGACAATGATCGGCCACGACCCTAACCCTCGGGCCGCAGGCGCAACAGCCACGGTCGATCGCGGGTGAGGCCGTAAGGTCGTACGACCTAGACCTGGGGGCAGAGTTGAGACTGCGAGTGGAGTTCACCACCGAACCCTTCGACCTGGACGTCCCGCCCGCGCACGCGGTGGCGGCCCGCGAGGTCGTGGAGGGCGGCGGACTGGACACGGTGGACGTGGGGCCGTTCGGCACCATGGCCGAGGGTGGTGCGGACGGGGTGCTCAGTGCCGTGGAGGCGCTGCTGCGGCGGAGCCTGGAGGCCGGGGCGACCCGGATATCCCTGCAGGTCAACGTGGTCGGGGAGGGCGGTAGATGACCGCCGAGGAGCCCTTTGTCGCCGCCGTGCGACCCCTCGTGGACGCCATGGGCGGTGAACTCCTCCCGCCGGGCGAGGCGGGCCCGGACGACGTGGTGCTGGCCTGGGAGGGCGTCGAGGTCGTCGCCGTACGGCTGCCGCAGCTCGCAGAGTCCCTCGACCACATCCTCACCGCGCTGGAGCGCCGGGAGGGGCGGCCGCTGGCCGAGCTGGACCGCAAGGCCAAGCAGGAGATCGTCCGGACGCTGGAGGCGCGGGGCGCCTTCGCCGTGCGGCACGGCGTGGAGACCGTGGCGGGGGCGCTGGGCGTCAGCCGCTTCACCATCTACAACTACCTCAACCGGGAGAAGGGCCGCTGAGGCCGCCCGGTAACCCAGAATTTTCAACAAAGTGTTGACGTGCCGTCGCGGTGAGGCGTTAGCTGACGGCACCCCGTCCGGCACGACGGCCCTCGCGGCCACGGAGGCGCCCGTGACATCGCCCGCCACCCCCCTGGGCCTGGCCCGGTTCAACGCCCTCGGGGACGAGGCCGCGCTCGCCGCCCTGCACGACGTGTGCGCCTCCACCGCCTGGGGCCGCCTGCTCCTGGTCGGCCGCCCGTACACCACCCCGGACGACCTGTACCTCGCCGCCGACGCGGCCCTTGCCGGACTCGGCGCCGACGACCTGGGCGAGGCGATGGCGGGTCACCCCCCGATCGGCCGCCCCAGGCCCGGCGACCCCGCCTCCACGCGCGAGCAGCGCGGCATGGCGGACGCCTCCGACGCCCTGCGCGCCGAGATGCTCGAACTGAACCTCGCCTACCAGGACCGCTTCGGCCATGTCTTCCTGATCTGTGCCACCGGCCTGACCGGCGAGCAGATGCGCGACGCCCTGACGGAGCGGCTCGGCAACACGCCGGAGCGGGAACGGGAGACCGCCCGCGCCGAACTGGGCAGGATCAACCGCATCCGCCTGGCCCGACTCGTCGCCTGAAGGACGCCCGCCCCATGACCACCACCGCCTCCGTGTCCACCCACATCCTGGACACCTCGCTCGGCCGCCCCGCCCGGGGCGTCACCGTCCGCCTCTCGGCCCGCACCGCGTCCGGCGCCGACTGGCGCCCGCTCGGCGAGGGAACCACCGACGCCGACGGCCGCTGCCGGGATCTGCCGGTCCCGCCCGGGGACACGGCACAGGTACGGCTCCACTTCGCCGTGGAGGCGTACCTGAGGGAGAGAGGGGACGCGTTCTTCCCGGAGGTGACCGTCACCTTCGCCGTCCGGGCCGGGGAGCACTACCACGTCCCGCTGCTGCTCAGCCCGTTCGGCTACTCCGTATACCGAGGGAGCTAGCTTTCATGGCAGAAACGTCCCGCCCGGCCGGGCCCGCGATCCTGGCGCAGAACCAGTACGGCAAGGCCGAGAACCGGGTCGTCCGGATCACGCGCGACGGGGCCACCCACCACATCAAGGACCTCAACGTCTCCGTCACCCTCAGCGGCGACATGGACGACGTCCACTACTCCGGCTCCAACGCCCACGTCCTGCCGACCGACACCACCAAGAACACGGTGTACGCCTTCGCCAAGCGGTACGGCATCGAGTCCGCCGAGCAGTTCGGCATCCACCTCGCCCGGCACTTCGTCACCTCCCAGGAGGCGATCCGCACGGCCCGCATCCGGATCGAGGAGTACGCCTGGGACCGGATCGGCGCGCCCGACGTCGGCCATTCCTTCGTCCGCAAGGGCCAGGAGGTGCGGCTCACCCAGGTCTTCTACGACGGCACCTCCTGGCAGGTCGTCTCCGGCCTGGGGGACCTGGTGGTGCTGAACTCCACCGACTCCGAGTTCTGGGGCTACGCCAAGGACGAGTACACCACCCTCCCCGAGGCGTACGACCGGGTGCTGGCCACCGAGGTGAACGCCCGCTGGCGGTACGGCTGGACCGGCGAGGGCGACGCGCCCGACTGGGACGCCTCCTACGCCGAGACCCGGCGCCATCTGCTGGAGGCGTTCGCCGGGACCTACTCGTACTCCCTCCAGCAGACCCTGTACGAGATGGGCGCGCGGGTGATCGGGGAGCGTGCCGAGATCGACGAGATCCGGCTCTCCCTGCCGAACAAACACCACTTCCTGGCCGACCTCACCCCCTTCGGGCTGACCAACGACAACGAGGTGTACCTCGCCGCCGACCGGCCCTACGGCCTGATCGAGGCGACCGTCCTCCGCGAGGGCCGCGAGGCGGCGATCCCGGTGGACCTCACCAACCTCTGAGAGCGAAGGACGAACCGTGGCACCAGCCGAGCGCATCGTCATCGAGAACTGCGCGATCGCCACCGTGGACGCCGACGACACCGAGTACGCCACCGGGCACCTCGTCCTCGCGGACGACCGGATCGAGTCGGTCGGCGCGGGCCCGGCCCCCGAGGGGCTCACCGGGGTCACCCGCCGGATCGACGCCGGCGGGCATCTGGCCACCCCCGGCCTGGTCAACACCCACCACCACTTCTACCAGTGGCTCACCCGTGGTCTGGCCACCGACCACAACCTCTTCGACTGGCTGACCGCCCTCTACCCGACGTGGGCGCGCATCGACGAGGACATGGTGTCCGCGGGCGCGCGGGGCTCGCTGGCGATGATGGCCCGGGGCGGGGTCACCACCGCCATGGACCACCACTACGTCTACCCGCGCGGCACCGGCGACCTGTCCGGCGCCATCGTGCGCGCCGCCCGCGACACCGGCGTCCGCTTCACCCTGGCCCGTGGCTCGATGGACCGGGGCGAGTCGGACGGCGGACTGCCGCCGGACTTCGCGGTGGAGAGCCTGGAGGAGGCGCTGCCCGCCACCGAGGCCACTGTCGCGGAACACCACGACCCCTCCTTCGGCGCGCTGACCCAGGTCGCGGTCGCGCCCTGCTCACCCTTCTCGGTGTCCACCGAACTGATGAAGCAGGGCGCGGAGCTGGCGCGGCGGCTGGGAGTGCGGCTGCACACCCACGGCTCGGAGACGGTGGAGGAGGAGAAGTTCTGCCACGAGCTGTTCGGGATGGGCCCGACCGAGTACTTCGAGTCCACCGGCTGGCTGGGGGAGGACGTGTGGATGGCGCACTGCGTCCACATGAACGACTCCGACATCGCCGCCTTCGCCCGCACCGGCACCGGTGTCGCCCACTGTCCGTCCTCCAACGCCCGGCTGGCGGCGGGGATCGCACGGGTGCCGGACCTGCTGGCGGCGGGCGTCCCGGTCGGCCTGGGTGTGGACGGCACCGCCTCCAACGAGTCCGGCGAACTCCACACCGAACTCCGCAACGCCCTCCTCGTCAACCGCCTCGGCCCGCACCGCGAAGCCGCCCTCACCACCCGCCAGGCCCTCCGCCTCGGCACCTACGGCGGCGCCCAAGTCCTGGGCCGGGCAACCGAGATCGGCTCCCTGGAGCCCGGCAAGCTCGCCGACCTGGTCCTCTGGCGCATGGACACCCTGGCCCACGCCTCCATCGCCGACCCGGTGGCGGCCCTGGTGCTCGGCGCTCCGGCCCCGGTCACGGCCTCCTTCGTGGGCGGCCGGCAGATCGTGGCGGACGGGGGGCTGCTGCACGTGGACGAGGACGCGATCGCCCGGACCACCCGCGAGCAGGCGCAGCGGCTCGCGCGGAGCTGACCGGGGTCACACCCGGCGCGGGGACGCCAGGAGGTGGCGGCTTCGGGTGCGGGCCTCGGTGTACTCGCCGCACTGCCAGCCCGCCGCCTCCAGCGTGGCCGCGTACGGCTGGAGCGCCGGGCCGTACACCGCGACCGCCTCCGGCTGCGGGGTCGCGCGGACGCGGTATCCGGGGGTGTCGGTGTGCTCCGGCTGGTGGCCGGCCGCCTCCAGGGCGAGGGCGGCGGCGCGGACCAGGTGGCTGCGTTCCCAGCCGCAGGGGCGGTCGGTGGCGCTGTCGTGGTTGGTCATCCGGCGCAGCTCCATGAGGCCCTGCCAGGCGTCGCGCACCTCGCGTATCCGGGAGGCGCCGGGCGGTGCCTCCTCCGCGCCGCCGACCCGCGCGGCGAAGACGCCGGCGGGAGCGGCGGGCGCGGGGGCGGAAGCGGGCTCCGGCTCTGCTTCGCGCAGGCGGTGGCCGGACGGGGTCAGGAAGTGGTCGTGCGGCGGCCGGGGGTGCCGGAAGGCGAGACCGAGCCGGACCAGCGCGGCGAGCTGGGCGTCCGTGCCCCGCAGCCGCCCGGTGCCGGGATCGGCGCCCTCGATGACGCGCCGCTGGGCGGCGCTGGGCGGTCGTGCCATCGCGGTGCTCCCTCCGGTCCGCTGCTGGTCCTCGAAGCGTACGGCCGGGCACTGACAGCCCCCTGCGGAGCTACTGCCGGTACCCGCTCAGGAAGCGGCCGATCCGGCCGATGGCCGCCTCCAGGTCGTCCGCGTAGGGGAGGGTGAGGATGCGGAAATGGTCGGGGGTGGGCCAGTTGAAGCCGGTGCCCTGGACGACCTGGATCTTCTCGCGGAGCAGCAGGTCGAGGACGAACTTCTCGTCGTCGTGGATCTTGTGCACCTTCGGGTCGAGGCGCGGGAAGGCGTACAGCGCGCCCCTGGGGCGGACGCAGGAGACGCCGGGGATCTCGTTCAGCTTCTCCCAGGCCACGTTCCGCTGCTCGTACAGCCGGCCGCCGGGCGCGGTGAGTTCGTGGATGGACTGGCGGCCGCCGAGCGCGGCCTGGATGGCGTACTGGGCGGGCGCGTTGGCGCACAGCCGCATGGAGGCCAGCATGGTCAGGCCCTCCAGATAGCTCTTGGCGTGCTGCTTGGGCCCGGTGACCACCAGCCAGCCGGAGCGGAAACCCGCCACCCGGTAGGTCTTGGAAAGACCGCAGAAGGTGAGGACGACCAGGTCGGGGGCGAGGGCGGCGGCCGAGTGGTGGACGGCGTCGTCGTAGAGGATCTGGTCGTAGATCTCGTCCGCGAACACCATCAGCCCGTGGCGGCGGGCCAGGTCGAGGATGCCCTCGACGATCTCCTTCGGGTACACCGCGCCGGTCGGGTTGTTGGGGTTGATGATGACCACGGCCTTGGTGCGGTCGGTGATCTTCGATGCCATGTCGGCCAGGTCGGGCGCCCAGTCGGACTGCTCGTCGCAGAGGTAGTGCACGGCCTTGCCGCCCGCCAGCGTGGTGACCGCCGTCCACAGCGGGAAGTCCGGGGCCGGGATGAGTACTTCGTCGCCGTCCTCCACCAGCGCCTGTACGGCCATGGAGACCAGCTCGGAGACGCCGTTGCCCAGGAACACGTCGTCGACGTCCACCTCCAGGCCGAGGGTCTGGTAGCGCTGGGCCACCGCCCGGCGGGCCGAGAGGACACCGCGCGAGTCGGTGTAGCCGTGGGCGCGGGGGAGCATCCGGATCATGTCCTGGGTGATCTCCTCCGGCGCCTCGAAACCGAAGAGCGCCGGGTTGCCGGTGTTCAGGCGCAGCACGCTGTGCCCCGCCTCCTCCAGCGCGTCCGCGTGCTGGATCACCGGACCGCGGATCTCGTAGCAGACCTCGCTGAGCTTGTTCGACTGCCGGAACTCCATGCGCCGCGACCCCTCCGCTAACTGGTGTTGCTTGGTTTTACCAAGTGGGAGCTTGGAAAGTCCAACAACATGTCTAGACTGCGTCGCATGCCACCTCGCCGACGCTACGACCAGTACTGCTCCGCGGCCCGCGCCCTCGACCTCGTCGGGGACCGCTGGACCCTGCTGATCGTCCGGGAGTTGCTGGCCGGACCCCGCCGCTACACCGACCTGCACGCGGACCTTCCCGGCGTGAGCACGGACGTACTCGCCTCCCGGCTGAAGGACATGGAGCGCGACGGAATCACCGCCCGGCGGAAGCTGCCCCCGCCCGGCGCCGCCTACGTGTACGAACTCACCCCGCGCGGCCGGGGCTTGCTGCCCGTGCTGCACGCCCTGGGGGAGTGGGGGAGCCCCGAGCTGGCGGAACTGCGCCCCACCGACGCGGTACGCGCCCACTGGTCGGCGCTGCCGCTGCTGGCGGTGCTGAGCGCGGCGGACGTCGGGGCCGGGGTGGCCGAAGTCGGCACGGAGGAGGGTGAGTTCCATCTGTACGTCGGCGCGGACGACGGCCCGGTGTACGGGCACGGACCGGCGCCGGTGGCCGCCGATGCCCGGCTGGTGATGGACGCGGCGACCTGCGCGGAGGTGTGCCGGGGCGAGGTGGGGATCGCCGACGCGGTGCGGGCGGGGCGGGTCACGGTGACCGGTGACGGGGCCCTCGCCAAGGCACTGCGGGAATGACGAAGGCCCGCCGTCGCGGCGGGCCGTCCGGGTCAGGCGCCCGGTGGGACGTACGCCGGGCGGCCCCGGCCCCGGGTCAGCGCGTAACCGCCGATGCCCGCGAGCGCGGCCAGGGCACCGCCGACGGCGGTCCACACCCAGCGGCTCGACCACCAGTGCGAGGACCAGCCGTCGTCCGGCTCGATCGCGGAGAGCACGGCCGACTTGGAACCGTCCTTCGCCGCCGGGGACTCGACCGCGACACCGGGGACGAGCGGCTTGCCCAGCGAACCGTCCACGGCCGCCGCGCCGCCGATGTTCTTGGAGTCCACGCGGACTTCCGCCCGTACCGGCAGGCCGAGGTCGGCGGAGCCGAGGTTCAGCACCGTCAGCCGGACGTAGTAGGTGCCGGGCAGCGGGTCGTTGGCCCACGGCTCGGACCAGGCGCGCACCGTGCGCAGCACACAGGCCAGACCGACGGTGGCCGTGCCCTGCTCGGCGGTGCGGGTGGCCGCGCCGTACTGGCAGGACTTGTGGCGGCGCAGGCCGTCGTAGACGTCGAGCTGCCAGGTCTGCGCGGCGTGCGCGCCGGGCAGCTTCACCGTCGCCTTGACGGTCGGGCGCTGCCCGGTGTCGGCCGGGAACGACCAGTACAGGTAGTCACCGGTGGACGCGGACGCGGTGGCCGTCCGGCCCTGGTCCATCTCGGCCGCCGTACGGAAGGACGTACCCGCCTGGGTGGGGGCCTTGCCGTCCGCCGAGGCGCTCGGGGAGGGGGAGGAGTCGGCCGCGGCGGGGGCGGCGGCCAGGCCCAGCGTCAGCAGGGCGGCGCTCAGCACACGTATCGCACGCATCAGTTCGTCCTCCAGACCGCGACCCGCCAGCGGGACAGCCAGCCCCACAGCAGACCCGCGACGAAACCGGTCAGCACCAGCGCGGCCAGCAGCCACCAGCCCCGGCCGAGGCCGAAGGCGGCCACGTCGGAGGCGGCGGAGGTGCCGTCCACCACGTCGACCGTCAGCTCCAGCGGCATGCCCGGCGTGGTCTTCACACCGGCGGCGGCCGAGAAGGAGTTGGTCACCTGGAGGCACACCGTCTCCGGGGACGCGTTGTCGTCGTCGGACTCGGGCTTGGGGTAGCGCAGGCCGGTGGAGACCGCGTCGGTACGGCCGGTGCCGGCGGCCTCGCCGCGTACGATCTCGCGGCCCTGCTGGGTCACCGCCCGCAGCAGCACACCGTAGTTGGGGTTGGTCGCGCGGTCGTCGGCGACGCTCACCGAGGCGCGCAGCTCCTGGCCGGGCCGGACGTCGACCTTGTACCAGCGCTGTTTGCCGAACTCCTCGCGGTCCGTGTACAGACCGGACTTGAGCGCGGGGGCCCCGGCGCACGCGTCGGCGCCCTCGGTGGCCACCGGCGTCACCACCGGATCGGCGGCCCGCTCGACCAACTGGCCGACCCGGTCCGTCAGTTCCTCCTTGTGCTGCACGGAGGTGTACGTGCCGCCGGTGGCGTCCGCGATGCAGCTCAACTGGTCGCGGGTCTTGGCGTCCGGCACCAGGCCAAGGGTGTCGATGGTCAGGCCGATGCCCTTGGCGGCTATCTCGCGGGCCACCTCGCACGGGTCGAGGGGCTGGCAGGTGTCCTCACCGTCGCTGATCAGGACGATGCGGCGGGTGCCGTCCCCGTTCCCGAAGTCGTCGGCAGCCTTCAGCAGCGCCGGGCCGATGGGGGTCCAGCCGGTCGGGGCCAGGGTGGCCACGGCGGTCTTCGCCTCGGTGCGGTCCAGCGGGCCGACCGGATAGAGCTGCTCGGTGTCCTTGCAGCCCTCCCGGCGGTCGTTGCCGCGGTAGTTGGCGCCCAGTGTGCGGATGCCCAGCTCCACCTCCTCGGGCGTCGCGTCGAGCACCTCGTTGAACGCCTGCTTGGCCGCTGCCATCCGGGTACCGCCGTCGATGTCCCGCGTGCGCATGGAACCGCTGACATCCAGGACGAGTTCGACCTTCGGAGCGGGCTGCGGCTCGGTCTCGTCCGCTGCGGCCCCGCCGGGACACGCGATCCCGGCCGCCAGGGCGGCGAGCAGGGCACAGACGCCCGCCGCCAGCCGTTGTCTTCTGATCATCGGCGGATCTTATTGATCGTACGTGTCGGGCTCCAAAACGAACGGCCCGGGAAGCTCCGTCCACAGGTCGCCGGGGGTCTCCGGAGACAGCCTCATCAGGGTCAACGCCTTGACGGGCAGCGGATTTTCACACAGCGCCGCCAGGTCGGGCGTACGGGGCAGATCCGGCAGCGCGGCCCGCAGCGCGGTGCCCAGCGCCGGGCCCGAACCTGCCGTCGCCGCCAGCGCGCCGCCGACCAGCGAGCCGAACAGCTTGCGGCGCAGGGTGAGTTCGTCGTCCGTGACCAGCCGTCCCGTCAACTCCGGCGCGGATATGCCGTGTCGGGCCAGCCGGGCCGGGCTCACCCGGATGTCGGCCAGGTCGCGGTAGATCAGCCGCAAGGGGGTGTCGTCCGGGGCGAGCACCACGAGGAGGTTCTGGCCGTGCGCCTCCAGCGCGACCCCCAGGTCCAGCAGGCGCAGGCCGGCCGTGAGCGCGAGCCGGGTGAAGGCGGCCAGCCAGCCCGGCGATCGGGGCAACGCCGTGGTGGCCAGCGCGGCCACCGGCAGCACCCGCTCGCCCGGAGCCAGATACGCCTCGGGCGACTCACGCAGCAGCACCGCGAGATCCGGCGAGTGGGCCGTGGCCGCGCCGATGGTGTGCGTGACCTCCAGCAGCCCGTCCATCCGCCCGACCAGCTCAGCCGCCAGCACCGACAGCGCGGCCGACGCCCGTACCGAGTAAGCGGAGATGTCCCGCACCGAGGAGGTCAGCCGGGCGCTCAGCGCGGTCTTCACATGCGGTCCGCCGGGCAGCGCCAGCGTGCGCAGCGACATCAGCGGATGCGCCGGACGCCACGGCTCGGCGGTCCGCTTGAGCACATGCGCCGCCTGCCAGGGATGCACCGGCAGCAACAGGGCTTCACCGGAGCGGAGTCCGGCCGGCCACTCGCCCGACACCAGGCACTCGGCCGCCGGCACCGCCACCGTGCCCAGCTCCACGACCGGCCGGTGCTCCGGCCCGTACGCCAACTGGTCGGCCACCGAGAAGCCGGGCCGGGAACGGCAGTTGGGGTGGAAGGGGTGACCGTCCACCACCCGCTGCTCCCACTCCCAGTCCCGTCCCGGCCAGCCGGCACCCGGCTCCGCCGCGTCGGCGCGGGACAGCGCCAGCGAGGCCACACTGTTCGCCAACTCGGCTGCGAACGCCGCCGCGTGCGGCACCGCGAGGTCCGTCATCAGCCACGCGGGGTCCGCGTACCGCTCCCGGTCGAGGCGGACCTCGCCGACGCGGTCGCCGGTCGCGTACGGGTCCGAGTGGGGGCCGTGCAGCGCGCGGCCGTCCGCCAGCCGTACCGTCAGTCCGAGCGCCCCGGGCGTCCGGGACGCGACCCACGGCAGCGGTTCGTGCGCCAGCGCCCGCCACAGCCGGGTCAGCACCGCCGCGCGGGCTCCCGGCAGCGCGGCCGTGTAGCCCTCGCTCAGGGCGGGCCGTACGGCGGCCAGCTCCTCGGCGACCTCGGCCTCGGCGGTGGGGGAGTGGTACACGGTCGGCTCCTCGGAGACTGGCAGCTCAGGGCACGATTGTCGGATACCGCAGACTTACTGGGCACGGTCGGCCCCCCGGACCGGCCACAGCACGACGAGAACGAGTGGAACGCGTGGACCTCAACCCCCCGACCGACGCCGCACGGCGCGCCGACGCCTACGCCTCGGCGCCGCTGCTGAACTGCCTGCTGCGCGAGGTGGCCCGGCCGGTCCCGGAGAGCGGGGACCGGCCCGTGTACCGGCTGCCCGGCACCGGCCGGCTGCTCCGGGTGCGCCCCGGCCGCCGCCCCGCCGAGCCCGAAGTGCGCGCGGACGGCGCCTGGCAGCCGCTGAGCCACGCCGAACTGGTCAAACTGGTCGCCGAGGAACTGCGCGCCCACACCGGGCTGCCGGGCGACGACCTGCCCGCCGAGATGCTGGACAGCCGCGACACCGTCGCCGCCCTGCTCGCGGCCCGCGCCCGCACCCTCGCCCCCGAGGACCCGTATCTGCGCTCCGAGCAGTCGCTGATCACCGGCCATCCGCACCACCCGGCGCCCAAGGCGCGCGGCGGCGGCCCGGTCGCGGCCTGGCTGCCCTACGCCCCCGAGGCGCACGCCCGGTTCCCGCTGGTGCTGCTCGGTGTCCGCGAGGACCAGGTCGCCGGAGAGGGCGACACCAGCGCCCTGGACGCCCTCGGCACCGCCCCGCCCGGCTACCGGC
>NZ_WWKH01000283.1:0-7062 GCF_009865595.1 Streptomyces sp. SID1328
CCACGGGGGCCCTGTGACGGCGGCCGGTACGGCGGCGGTGGCCGCGCGCTCGTCCACCGACTCCAGAAGTTCGCCCGCGGAGACGGTCATGTCGAGGACGGCGTCGAGCCCGTCCTCGTACGGCTTGGCGAGGCGCACCGCGCGGACGGCCAGCACCTCGAAGGAGGGCGGGCGTCCGAAGACGGCGAGCGCGGTCCCGGCCGCCTGGAGGCGTACCGCGGCCGCGCGGTCGTAGCGGAGCAGCCGGGTGAGGAAGGCGGCGAGGTCGGCCGCCTCCGTCTCGTCGGCGAGGTGCAGCACCGTCATGCGGCGACGGCCTTCTCCTCGGCGGACTCGTCCCGGTACTCCTGGAGGAACTCGCGCTCCTCCGCGGTGATCCGGCGCGGCCGCTGGGCCTCGAAGTCGAAGGGCACGACGACGGTGGAGGCCCGTACGTACACGGTGTCCGCGTCCTTCACCTCGTAGGTGATGGTGAAGGACGCGGCCCGGATCTCGGTGATCCACAGCTCGACGTCCACCGGGTGGTGCCGGTGGACGAGCTGCCGCTTGTAGTCGATCTCGTGGCGCGCCACGACCGACCCCTGCTGGAAGTCCTTGTCCGGGCGGAACAGGAAGTCGATACGGGCTTCCTCCAGGTAGCGGAGGAACACCACGTTGTTGACGTGGCCGTACGCGTCCATGTCCGCCCAGCGCAGGGGACAGCGGTAGATGTGGCGCAAGGTGCGATCAGCCCCGGGTCAGCTTCTTGTAGGTGGCGCGGTGCGGACGCGCGGCGTCGGCGCCGAGCCGCTCGATCTTGTTCTTCTCGTAGGACTCGAAGTTGCCCTCGAACCAGAACCACTTGGAGTCACCCTCGTAGGCGAGGATGTGGGTGGCGACCCGGTCCAGGAACCAGCGGTCGTGGGAGACGACCACGGCGCAGCCGGGGAAGTCCAGCAGCGCGTTCTCCAGGCTGGAGAGGGTCTCGACGTCGAGGTCGTTGGTGGGCTCGTCGAGGAGCAGCAGGTTGCCGCCCTGCTTGAGGGTGAGCGCCAGGTTGAGGCGGTTGCGCTCACCGCCGGACAGCACGCCCGCGGGCTTCTGCTGGTCCGGGCCCTTGAAGCCGAAGGCCGAGACGTACGCGCGGCTCGGCATCTCGACCTGGCCGACGTTGATGTAGTCGAGCCCGTCGGACACGACCTCCCACAGCGTCTTCTTGGGGTCGATGTTCTCGCGGCTCTGGTCGACGTAGGAGATCTTGACCGTGTCGCCGACCTTGATGGCGCCGGAGTCGGGGTTCTCCAGGCCCTGGATCATCTTGAACAGCGTGGTCTTGCCGGCACCGTTCGGGCCGATGACGCCCACGATGCCGTTGCGCGGCAGGGTGAAGCTGAGGCCGTCGACGAGGATCTTCTCGCCGAACGCCTTGTTGAGGTCGTTGACCTCGACCACGATGCTGCCCAGACGCGGGCCCGGCGGGATCTGGATCTCCTCGAAGTCCAGCTTCCGCATCTTGTCGGCCTCGGCCGCCATCTCCTCGTAACGGGCGAGGCGGGCCTTGGACTTGGCCTGGCGGCCCTTGGCGTTGGACCGCACCCACTCCAGCTCTTCCTTGAGCCGCTTGGCGCGCTTGGCGTCCTTCTGGCCCTCGACCTTCAGACGCGTCTGCTTGGTCTCCAGGTAGGTGGAGTAGTTGCCCTCGTAGGGGTACGCGCGGCCGCGGTCGAGCTCGAGGATCCACTCCGCGACGTTGTCCAGGAAGTACCGGTCGTGGGTGATCGCCACGACGGTGCCCGGGTACTTGGCGAGGTGCTGCTCCAGCCAGTTCACCGACTCGGCGTCGAGGTGGTTGGTGGGCTCGTCGAGGAGCAGCAGGTCAGGCTGCTCCAGGAGCAGCTTGCAGAGCGCGACGCGGCGCTTCTCGCCACCGGAGAGGTTGGTGACCGGCCAGTCGCCGGGCGGGCAGCCGAGCGCGTCCATGGCCTGCTCGAGCTGGGCGTCGAGGTCCCAGGCGTTGGCGTGGTCCAGCTCCTCCTGGAGCTTGCCCATCTCGTCGAGCAGCGCGTCGGAGTAGTCGGTCGCCATCAGCTCGGCGATCTCGTTGAACCGGTCGAGCTTGCCCTTGATCTCGGCGACGCCCTCCTGGACGTTCTCCAGGACCGTCTTCTCCTCGTTCAGCGGGGGCTCCTGGAGCAGGATGCCGACGCTGTAACCGGGGGAGATGAAGGCGTCACCGTTGGAGGGCTGCTGCAGCCCGGCCATGATCTGCAGCACGGTCGACTTACCGGCACCGTTCGGACCGACGACGCCGATCTTCGCCCCCGGCAGGAAGTTCAGGGTGACGTCGTCGAGGATCACCTTGTCGCCGTGCGCTTTGCGCGCCTTGCGCATGGTGTAAATGAACTCAGCCAAGAGAAACCGTCCGGCAGCTTGAAATCTGGCAGTGGGCAGATACACCCCATCTTGCCTGACCGCCACCCCTGGGGGGAAACGCGTGACCCCAGGACGCTCTGACCTGGGGTTCCGCGTATGGCGGCTCCGGCTCGGCTGTCACTGTCGGTCGTCCTCGGTCGGCCTCGGGCGCCCTGCGCGTACCCACCGAAGGGGACGACGTACGCGGCCAGCTGGCCTGGCGTGGACGTCATCGGTGATCAGAGGGTGATGATCGATGCCCCCTCCCAGCTTCCCGAACACCTCGTGACGGCAAGCGCTGGCCGACGACTCGTCCTGCACGCCATGCACAGCGTCGTCGACTGGCTGGCATTCGCCCGGTGGGAGGACGGGCGTCTCGTCCGTTCCCTGAGCCTGTCTCCGGACAGCGGCATCCTGGAGGGGACCAGCCCGTTCGAGCCGGGCCAGGTGGGCTGACATCTGCTGAGCGGTTCGTTACCAGGTTCGCCAATGCCTCAGGGTGGGGCCATGGAACGGGAGCAGCTCGAACGGCTGCTGGGCGGCGGCGACAAAACGTCGGCGGCCGCTCTCGCTGCACTCCGCGCCGACGCTTCATACGTCGTCTGGGACGGAATGACCTCGCCCAAGGCACTCGCGACGGTCTACGGGCGCCGACTCCGTCACACCCTTCGGAAGGGCATCGAGACTTCCGGCTTGGCCCAGGCCGTACAACGTCTCGACCTATACAGCCGACCGGTTCGACTGGGGCAGATCAGGACTGCCGACGGATCGTGGATCTTCGTGCTGTTTCTCGACGCGGACGGCAGCACGCTGGTGGCGTGCACTGGCGTTCGGCGATCTCCACCAGGCTCGGCACGACAAGACACCTGCTGAACCGGCGCACGGCCAAACACGCTTTCCAAGTCTGTTGGCGCCTAGTAGCGGCGCGTACAGGGCCGTGCACCTGCGTTCATGGGTGGCCTGGCCACGGGAAGGACCCGGCACACGGTCTCGTCCGAACAACGGTGAACGGGGCTGAATGAGACGGAAACTGAGACGGCCGCACTCTTCACCGCGGCACGGGGGACGACCCGCGGCCAGTTGCCGGAGCCACCGTCATTCGTGGAGCTAAGCAGCCTTGGGTCGCGCCGCACGTACGCCCCAGGCGGGCTCCTGTGCGCCCTCCAGCGGCAAGGTCTCGTCTTCCCCGAAGTCAGGGGCCTGGAAGGGGTTGGTCGTCGGAGGCGGCGATGTCGCAGTGGCGCAGCGGGGTTGCCCTTCCAGGGCGGAAAACAGTGATGTCAGGTCGATGAGAGGACTCTCTTTCGTTACAGGTCCCTGAAGGGGCCTGGTGTGCCGTAACCGGGCACAGCGGTCCTACAGCTTGGTCATCTTGGCGTACGGGCTCAAGATCCGCACTTGCGCCGAGCGGAAATCCACGAGCGCCGCGACTCCATCCTCGATGCCGACTACTCGGCCGAGGCCGTACATGTCGTGTGTGACCTGGTCGCCCACGGCGAAGTGCTTGGGAGCCGGTGTGACCGGGGCCTTGAAGGGACTGGTCGGCAAATGACGCTTCGGCGCAGCAGGCTTTGTCATGACTCAGTATGAGCCTACGTGTATCCCGTTCGCTGTGGCCGTCGGCACAGATCCGGACGAGGACAACCGCATCATGCCGCTGACCTGGGGTTTCGAGACGTGGTGGGGCGAAACTGGACCGCAGGTCCCCTTCACTGACCGTGGCTACCCCCGCATCTCACACGGTTGCACACGAACCTCAGCCGACGGCCGTCAGCCGTCAGGCGTCCATGACCTGGCCATTCCTGGTGTGCCTCGGTAGCTGACCTGTCACTGGTTGTCGACGTCGGTCACTGTCGAGCCCCTTCGCACGGCCCACAGACGGCCCAGGGGGCCGCCCACCCACCGCCGCCGACGTGACGCAGGTCGCCCGCCCCAGGCCGTCACTCAAGCGGCTGGGGAGCGACCAGGAGCTGTTCGCTGTAGTGCCAGGTGAAGGTGCGATCTGGTTCGAGGTGGGCGTCTCCCCAGTGGATGGCGTGGATGCCGTTCTCCGGGTCTGCCGTGAAGAACAGACAGACGAGCTTCGTGGAGGCGCCGAGCGCCTCGAATGCCTCGTGCAGCTCCTCGTAGTCCTCGGTCGTCAGGTCGTCGTCGAGCGGGAACAGCCCTTCTGAGGCTGCGGCCCATGCCCACGCACGTCCCGCACGGCTTCCTCCAGCTCCCGCGCCGCCTCCGCCAGGGTGGCGCCATAGGGACTGCGCTTCTTCAACCGGGCCGTCAGATGCACGGCGTGAGCTCGCGCGTGCGCGGCTGGCCAGCTGCACCGGAACCGCGGCAGCGAGTCCGCCGGCACGCTGCCCGAACCGCTGTATTGCAGTCGGTCGGGCAGAGCAACGTGATGGCAGCCATGATGGCCAACGCGAAGCTGAGCGCGTCAGCGAGTTCGACGACCGGGTAGGGCGCGTGCAACAGGCCGGGCACCTGGCCGCCGATCAACACTAGGCCCATGAGGAGAGGGCCCACAAGAAGCGCATGACCTGGTTGGGGCTCTGTCCCTTCGAAACCATAGTGCCCGCAAGCAGAAATCTTCACTCTGAGCAAGCAAAGGGATCGCCAGCAAGCTGACGATCCCTCATGCAAGACCGAGGCTAACGACACCCCTTCGACTGCGTCCCTTCTGCGTGAAAGGCCGAGCCTGACCGGGGCGGGGCCCCGACGGCGCACTGTGGATCAGCGTGACGCGGGCGGGATGCTCTGCTCGTACTGGAAGACGTTGTAGGGGTCGTACTTCGCCTTGATCTCGCGCAGCCGCTCGAAGTTGTTTCTCCCCCAGTAGGCGGTCTCCCACTCCTGCATGCCGACGTTTGGCACGTTGACGTAGGCGCCGTCCACGAAGCTGCGCATGGCCTGGCTGAATTCGGCGGTCCAGGCCTGGCACGTCGAGGTGAGCGGGTCGCAGACGCCTGGTGTCCTTGAAGGAGTTCCCCAGGCTGCGCCGATCTCGCCGTAGAAGATCGCGTCGCGGTGCACGAACGCGGTACCGCCGCGGGGCTCCTTCTTGATCGCCCCGCCGAAGGCATCGACGAAGTAGTTGCTGTCCTCCGTGGGAGCGTTTCGCATGTAGTAGCCGATGACGTCGATCGCCTTCTTCGGGAACAGCTTCTTGGCGAACTGTGAGAAGAACTTCACGTTGGCGGGCTCCTGCGAGCGCGGAACCTGGGCTCCGGCAAAGATGGGGCCCCAGTTACCGACCTGCACCTTCACTTCGGGCCTGCCGACCGACAGGATCGGGGCCAGCATCTTTCTGGCCTCTGCCGCCGTGCCCTCCGCGAGCCACGCGAACAGCAGGATCTGGGACTTGTGGATCTCGACTTCGGATCCGAGGCGGTTGTCGGCGAACGGTACCGTACGCTGCCATGCATCGAAGATCCCATGCAGGTCCGTAAGGCCGTCCCAGGTCGCCTGCACATAGGCGATGCGCTTGAGCGGGTGCACCTTGTAGGTGAGTTCCGTGACGATTCCGAAGTTGCCGTTTCCCGCCCCACGGAGCGCCCAGAGCAGGTCTGAGTGGTCCTTCAGGTCGGCATGGATCACCTTGGCGCAGTCGCGACCCGACGGGACGACGATCTCGGTCCCGATCAGGCTGTCGCAGGCCATGCCGAGCCAGCGGTTGAGGGGGCCAAGGCCGCCGCCGACCGTCGCACCGACCAAGCCGACGCTGCCCTCGCTTCCGGTCGTGACCGCGAGGTCCTTCTTGGCGAGCGTCGTCACCGCTTCCAACTGGGTCAGGCCGGCGCCGACCTTCGCGATACGAGCGTCGGTGTCGATGTGGACCGACTTGAGCTCGCTGACGTCGATCACGATGCCGTTGTCGATGTTCGACCAGCCCTCCAGGGCATGGCGGCCGCTGCGTACCCGCAGTGCGACGTTGTGCTGCCGCGCCCAGGTGAGGGCGTTCACCACGTCCTGGGTCTTCTGGGCGAAGACGATGACCAGCGGGTAGTGAGAGAACAGCTGGTCGTAGTCGATGCGATCATCCGTGTACGAGGCATCACCGGGGCGGACGACGCGACCGGTCAGCTTCGCCGGCGGACATCCCGACGACCCTTTGGTCGGGTCGCTCGCGGTCAGAATGCCTGAGGTGCTCGCGGCCGCAATGTCCGGCGCGCCTGCGGCCATAAGGCCCGGGACGACAACCGCCCCGGCGCCGGCGGCCGCTGACGCCCTGAGCAGGTGGCGGCGGGAAAAATCGCTCAAGGTCCAGATCCTCTCGATTGGGCTGTCCCGGTACGCGGCTGAGGGAGCCCTTTCCCGCCAGCCCCCGAGCGCTCCTTTGTGGTCGACCCCCGCACGGTAACGGGGAGACCATGCGGTGTTTCCCGACACGCCAATTGAGGACGATGACGACAGTCTGAAGGAGTAACTCAGCGGGATCCCGTCATAACCGGCTTGGGCTGCACCGCGCCCTGCTCGAAGCCATCTCCCTTGGCCCAAGCGGTCGGAAAACGCGGGTGCTCTCAAAGATGATGGGCTCGCCGATTTCGCTAGTGGTCAGCATCTCGCAATCGCCCGCCGAACCGCCTTTCTGATGAGAATTTGTGGGCGTGCCCCCGTACTCACCACTCTCCGCATGGAGAACCGGCGGAGCGGAGCGCAGCCGGGGCTTGAACC
>NZ_WWKH01000031.1:0-5396 GCF_009865595.1 Streptomyces sp. SID1328
GCCACCCGTGCCGCCTCCGGCAAGATCCTCCAGGCGCTCGGCGCGGTCATCCCCGAGCTGTGGGGCGGCTCCGCCGACCTCGCCGGGTCGAACAACACGACCATCGACAAGGACAGCTCCTTCCTCCCGGCGGGCAACCCGCTGCCGGAGGCGAACCCGTACGGCCGCACGATCCACTTCGGCATCCGCGAGTTCGCCATGGCCGCCGAGATGAACGGCATCACCCTGCACGGGAACACCCGCGTCTACGGCGGTACGTTCCTCGTGTTCTCCGACTACATGCGCAACGCCGTCCGCCTGTCGGCGCTGATGCACCTGCCGGTGACGTACGTGTGGACGCACGACTCGATCGGTCTCGGCGAGGACGGCCCGACCCACCAGCCGGTGGAGCACCTGGCCGCGCTGCGCGCGATCCCCGGTCTGAACGTGGTCCGCCCGGCGGACGCCAACGAGACGGCGACCGCCTGGCGCGAGGTGCTCAAGCGCTGGACCAAGGAGTTCGGCAAGGGCGCCCCGACCGGCCTGGTGCTGACCCGCCAGGGTGTGCCGACGTACGAGCCCAACGACGACGCCGCGCGTGGCGGTTACGTCCTGTTCGAGGCCGAGGGCGGCGAGCCGCAGGTGATCCTGATCGCCACCGGTTCCGAGGTGCACGTCGCCGTGGAGGCGCGCGAGCAGCTCCAGGCCGAGGGCGTGCCCACCCGTGTGGTCTCGATGCCGTCGGTGGAGTGGTTCGAGGAGCAGGACCAGGGGTACCGGGATTCCGTGCTGCCGCCGTCGGTCAAGGCCCGCGTCGCCGTGGAGGCGGGCATCGGTCTGACCTGGCACAAGTACGTGGGTGACGCCGGCCGCATCGTTTCCCTGGAGCACTTCGGCGCGTCCGCGGACGGCAAGGTCCTGTTCCGCGAGTACGGCTTCACTCCGGAGAACGTGGCCGACAAGGCGCGGGAATCCCTCGCCGCTACGCAGCGCTGACGCCCGTAAACGACACGTAGGAGATGCAATTTCCATGACAGACGCACTGAAGCGCCTCTCCGAGGAAGGCGTGGCGATCTGGCTGGACGACCTGTCGCGCAAGCGGATCACGTCCGGCAACCTCGCCGAGCTGATCGACCAGCAGCACGTCGTGGGCGTCACCACCAACCCCACGATCTTCCAGAAGGCGATCTCGCAGGGCGACGGCTACGACCAGCAGCTCACCGACCTCGCCGCGCGTGAGGTCACGGTCGAAGAGGCCATCCGCATGATCACGACGGCGGACGTCCGTGACGCCGCCGACATCCTGCGCCCGGTCTTCGAGGCCACCGGCGGCAAGGACGGCCGGGTCTCCATCGAGGTCGACCCGCGCCTGGCGCACAACACGCGCGCCACGCTGGCCGAGGCCCGCCAGCTCGCCTGGCTGGTGGACCGCCCGAACACCCTGATCAAGATCCCGGCGACCGAGGCGGGTCTGCCGGCCATCGCGGAGACGATCGGCAACGGCATCAGCGTCAACGTCACGCTGATCTTCTCCCTCGAGCGGTACCGCAAGGTCATGGACGCGTACCTGACCGGCCTGGAGAAGGCCAAGGAGCGCGGCCTGGACCTGTCCAAGATCCACTCCGTGGCGTCCTTCTTCGTGTCCCGCGTGGACTCCGAGGTCGACAAGCGGCTGAACGCGATCGGCACCGACGAGGCCAAGGCGCTGCGCGGCAAGGCCGCCATCGCCAACGCGCGCCTCGCCTACCAGGCGTACGAGGAGGTCTTCTCCACCGACCGCTGGAAGGCGCTGGAGAAGGCGGGCGCCAACAAGCAGCGTCCGCTGTGGGCGTCGACCGGCGTGAAGGACCCGGCGTACCCGGACACGATGTACGTCACCGAGCTGGTCGCGCCGAACACGGTCAACACCATGCCGGAGGCCACCCTGGAGGCCGTCGAGGACCACGGTGAGATCACCGGCGACACGGTGACCGGCACCTACGAGCAGGCCCGTGCCGACCTCGACGCGATCGAGCGGCTCGGGATCTCCTACGACGACGTCGTCCAGGTGCTCGAGGACGAGGGCGTGGACAAGTTCGAGGGGTCCTGGAACGACCTGCTCAAGTCGACCGAGGCGGAGCTGAAGCGCCTCGCCCCCTCGGAGGGCTGATTTGTCACCCCTCAACGGTTCCGGAGCGAACCCGCTTCGTGATCCCGCGGACCGACGGCTCCCGCGCATCGCGGGGCCGTCGGGCCTGGTGATCTTCGGCGTCACCGGCGACCTGTCCCGCAAGAAGCTGATGCCGGCCGTCTACGACCTGGCCAACCGCGGTCTGCTGCCGCCGGGCTTCTCCCTGGTGGGCTTCGCCCGCCGCGACTGGGAGGACGAGGACTTCGCGCAGGTCGTGCACGACGCGGTCAAGGAGCACGCGCGTACGCCGTTCCGCGAGGAGGTCTGGCAGCAGCTCATCCAGGGGATGCGCTTCGTCCAGGGCACCTTCGACGACGACGAGGCGTTCGAGCGGCTGCGCTCGACCATCGACGAGCTGGACAAGCAGCAGGGCACGGGCGGCAACTTCGCCTTCTACCTGTCGGTGCCGCCGGGTGCCTTCCCGGTCGTGATCCAGCAGCTCAAGAAGAGCGGTCTGGCCGACCAGTCCAAGGGCTCCTGGCGCCGCGCGGTCATCGAGAAGCCGTTCGGCCACGACCTGAAGTCGGCCGAGGAGCTGAACAAGGTCGTGCACGAGGTGTTCGAGCCGGACCAGGTGTTCCGGATCGACCACTACCTCGGCAAGGAGACCGTCCAGAACATCCTGGCGCTGCGCTTCGCCAACACGATGTTCGAGCCGATCTGGAACCGGTCCTATGTCGACCATGTCCAGATCACCATGGCCGAGGACATCGGCATCGGCGGCCGTGCCGGGTACTACGACGGCATCGGCGCCGCCCGTGACGTCATCCAGAACCACCTGCTCCAGCTGCTGGCGCTGACCGCCATGGAGGAGCCGTCCTCCTTCGGCGCGGACGCGCTGGCCAGGGAGAAGACCAAGGTGCTCGGTGCCGTACGGCTGCCGAAGGACCTGGGCGCCGACACCGTGCGCGGGCAGTACGCGGCCGGCTGGCAGGGCGGCGAGAAGGTCATCGGCTATCTGCAAGAGGACGGCATCGACCCCAAGTCGAAGACCGACACGTACGCGGCGCTGAAGCTGGAGATCGACAACCGCCGCTGGGCGGGTGTGCCGTTCTACCTGCGCACCGGCAAGCGGCTGGGGCGCCGGGTCACCGAGATCGCGGTGGTCTTCCAGCGGGCGCCGCACTCCCCGTTCGACCACACGGCGACCGAGGAGCTGGGCCAGAACGCGATCGTCATCCGCGTCCAGCCCGACGAGGGCATCACGGTCCGCTTCGGCTCCAAGGTGCCGGGCACCTCGATGGAGATCCGGGACGTGTCGATGGACTTCGCCTACGGCGAGTCCTTCACCGAGTCCAGCCCCGAGGCGTACGAGCGGCTCATCCTGGATGTGCTGCTGGGCGACGCCAACCTCTTCCCGCGCACGGAGGAGGTCGAGCTGTCCTGGAAGATCCTCGACCCGGTCGAGGAGTACTGGGACGAGCACGGGCGGCCCGCGCAGTACAAGTCGGGCACCTGGGGCCCGGCCGAGGCCGACGAGATGCTCGCACGAGACGGACGGAGCTGGCGCCGGCCATGAAGACAGACCTGACCGACACCACCGCCGGCGAGATCAACAAGGCGCTGATGGAGGGCCGCCGCGCCATCGGCACGCCCGCCGTGGGCATGGTGCTGACCCTCGTCATCGTCACCGACGAGGAGAACGCCTACGACGCGCTGCGGGCGGCGAGCGACGCCTCGCGGGAACACCCCTCGCGCACGCTGGTCGTCATCCGCCGGGTCTCGCGCACCCCGCGCGACCGCACCACCTCCCGCCTCGACGCCGAGGTGCGGCTGGGCGCGGAGGCGGGCGCCGGCGAGACGGTCGTGCTGCGGCTGTACGGCGAGGTGTCCGACCACGCCGACTCGGTGGTGCTGCCGCTGCTGCTCCCGGACGCGCCGGTGGTGGTCTGGTGGCCGGTGAACGCCCCGCTCGACCCGGCCGAGGACCCGCTGGGCGCGCTGGCGCAGCGCCGGGTCACCGACACCTACGCGGCCGAGCAGCCGGTGCGTGAGCTGGCGGCGCGTGCGGAGACGTACACGCCGGGCGACACCGACCTGGCGTGGACGCGGATCACACCGTGGCGTTCGATGCTGGCGGCGGCCCTGGACCAGGTGGACTGCGAGGTGCGGTCCGTCGAGGTGGAGGGCGAGGAGTTCAACCCGAGCTGCGAGCTGCTGGCCATGTGGCTGGCGGACCGGCTGGGCGTGCCGGTGCAGCGGTCGCTGTCCTCGGGTCCGGGTCTGACGGCGGTCCGGATGGAGACGACGTGCGGGCCGGTCGTGCTGGACCGGGCGGACGGTTCGCTGGCGAACCTGTCCATCCAGGGCCAGCCGGGCCGCGCGGTGGCGCTCCAGCGCCGGGACACCGCCGAGCTGATAGCGGAGGAGCTGCGCCGGCTCGACCCGGACGACACCTACGCGGCGGCCCTGCGCTACGGCGTGGAGCGGCTGTCCACGGGCGCGGACGCGGCGGTGACGCTGGGCGGCGCTCCGGCCAGGCCCACGGAGAAGGCCGCGGACAAGGCCGCGGAGGACGAGGCGGTCGCCGAAGCGGCTGTCGCCGAGTCCGAGGCGGGCACCGAGGAGGGCGAGGCCGAGCGGCCCACCCCGAACTCCCTCGCGAGGAAGGCGGCGTCGAAGTGAGCACTCCGCAACTGGTCGTGCACCGCGACAAGGAACTGATGGCCGAGGCCGCCGCCGCGCGGCTGATCACCAAGATCGTGGACGCCCAGGCGTCGCGCGGTCACGCCTCGGTGGTCCTCACCGGTGGCCGCAACGGCAACGGTCTGCTGGCCGCGCTGGCCAAGGCGCCCGCGCGGGACGCGATCGACTGGGGCCGTCTCGACCTGTGGTGGGGCGACGAGCGCTACCTCCCCGAGGGCGACCCGGACCGCAACTACACGCAGGCCCGCGAGGCCCTGCTGGACTCCGTACCGCTGGACCCGGCGCGGGTGCACCCGATGCCCGCCTCCGACGGGCCCTACGGCGCGGACGTGGACGCGGCGGCCGGCGCGTACGCGGCGGAGCTGGCCAAGGCGGCCGGCCCCGAGGACCACGCCGAGGTGCCGGAGTTCGACGTGCTGCTGCTGGGCGTCGGTCCGGACACCCATGTGGCGTCGCTCTTCCCGGAGCTGCCCGCGGTGCGGGAGACCGAGCGCACGGTGGTGGGTGTGCACGGCGCGCCCAAGCCGCCGCCGACCCGGACCTCCCTGACGCTGCCCGCGATCCGCGCGGCGCGTGAGGTGTGGCTGCTGGCGGCGGGCGA
>NZ_WWKH01000284.1:0-5187 GCF_009865595.1 Streptomyces sp. SID1328
CAGGGGGCGGGGAAGCAGCGGTGCCGATCGACCCCGCGTTCGCGCCGTGATCCGTCGGACAGACCCTAGCCGGGGCCTACGGGGCACCAGGCGCGCAGCAGCTCGAAGAACTCGTCCTCGTTCCCCGCCAGCCCGGCTCCGGCCAGCGCACGTTCGGCCTCGGCCAGCACGGTCGGCGGCACCATGGCCGGGGCAGCGTCCGGCGGCCCGTCCAGGGTGGCGCGCACGGTGTGCAGCAGCCGGAGATACGCCTGTACGGCGGTGCGCTCACGGTCGGTCAGTACGGCGGTCGGCATCGGTCGGCTCCCCGGTCGGCGGCACGGTTCACGCACGCTGGCGCAGCGCACCGCCCCTCGCGGCACGCAGGGTTCCAGCTTGCCGTCCCCCACTGACAACGCGTCGGCTCCGGGCCGCCCGAGGTCGCCCGTACGGCTCAGGCGCCTCAGCCCTGCGGCCCCGGATACCCCAGCGACGTACCGATGCGCCCCGCCACGTCGTCCCGGCGGACCGGGCCGCTCAGCGAAGAACCCCGCATCCTGGTACGGCACTTGCTGGCCAGCAGCAGGCCGAAGGTCTCCGCGTCCCGCTCCTCGTCCTGGTCGAACCGGGTGCGCGCGGCGACCCGGTGCACGGCCGCCCGCAGCGCGTCCCGGTCGGTGTCGTCCGTCAGCAGCCGGGTGGCGACCCCCATGCCGAGACCGTCGACCCGGTGGGCGGCGTGGTCGGTCTGCATGTGCCACAGCTCGTGGCCGAGGATCACCAACTGGTGGTCGGGCGCGGTGCGTTCCTCCACCACGACCAGATCGCGGTCGCTCATGTCCAGCCACAGCCCGCTGGCCGTGCCGGGCGGGAAGACCGACGTACGGAAGTGCACCGGGCGGCCGCGCCTGCGGCTCATCGCCGAGCACAGCGAGCGGTACAGCTCATCGGGCGGCACAGGCGCGGGCCGCCGGTCCAACTGGCCGACCAGTTCGGCGCACAGCCGCCGCATGTCCTTGGCGATGTTCTTGGACCCCATCCCGATCACGACCCCGGCTGCCGGACGCTCTCCAGCAGCATGTCCAGCCACTCCGCGACCTTGTCGCGGTGCTGGTCGGTGGGGAGCTGGGCGGCGCGCCAGGCGATCCCGCGCACCCCGTGGTCCTGGAGCAGCCGCTCCAGCGGGTCCTGCGCCGTTGCGGAGGCGGCCCGCTCCCGGTCCGCCAGCTTCTGGAGCAGTTCCTGCTCGATGTGCTGGAGGACGCCCGCGAGCGCCTCGGGGTCCTCCGCCGTCAGAAACCCGGCGTGCACGTGGAAGAACCGCTGGAGCGCGTCGCAGTGCTCCATCGTGGGGCGCCGGTCGCCGTTGATGAGGGCGCCGGCCTGCTGCCGGGACATGCCGGCGCCGTCGGCGATCTCCTGCTGGGTGTATCTGCGTCCGCCGGGCTTGAGCCGGGTGCGGCGCAGCAGGTCCAGCCGTTGCAGGAAGCGGGCCTGCACGTCCGGTTCACCGGCCGGGCGGCCGGTGAGCAGCGCCTTGACCACCGGCTCCGGGACCCCGCTGCCGACCGAGAGCCGGGCGGTGTCGAAGACCTCGGGGTGCGGGACGCCGAGCCGGTCGGCGAGCGCGGTGACGCGGGCGACGACGGCCGGAAGCTGAGCGGTCGCCGTGGCGCCCGGATTCTCGTAGCCATCCGTCACCGACAGAACTCCTACGTCTCTCAAGGGCCGCGCGAGATCGGGCGCGCTTGTCACCCCCGGCGGCCGTGAACATCCCGGAGAGTAGCCTGTGGTTCGAACTCACATCCAGGTCTCGCCACAACTGTGGCGAATTTCAGCCGTCAACAGGCATGAAATGCCACGATAGTTGACACGGCTCTTGTCGGAGCAGCAGGATCGCAGCGCCGCGTGCAGGCGGCCAAGGCAAGAGGGGTGACCACCCGATGGCACATCAGGCGGGAGGGCGGCGGCCGGTATCCCGGTCCGTCCCCGAGAGCTGTGAGGCGCGGGACTATCTGGACGACTACGCGGCCGTGGTGGAGGCCGCCCCGTTCCCCTCGCTCGTCGTGGACCACCGCTGGAACGTCATTCTGGCCAACGACCCCTTCGCCGCCCTCTTCGGTGAGGTGCGGCACCACCCCACCGCGATGCCCGGCGACAACTTCCTGCGCTTCGTCCTCTTCCACCCCGACGCGGGCCGGGTGCTCGGCGAGCACGAGCCGGCCTGGTGCCTGCCGATGCTGGCCCAGCTCAAGACCGCGATGGAGGGGTACGGCCACGACCACGAACTCCAGGCGATACGGCGGGACGTGGCCCACGACCCGATCATGGAGGCCGCCTACCGGCAGGGGCTGCCGCACTGGATACACGCGGTCGGCGAGAGCGCGGCCCGGCTCGACGGCTCCGTACGGCTGCTGCACCACCCCGATCCGCGCCGGGGCACCACCGAGTGCCGGGTGGTGGACGAGACCCCGCCCCTGCTGCGCGACCTGGGTTACCGGCGCCTGACGATGATCCCCCGGCAGCCGTCCGCCGCCGGCCGGCGCGCCCACCTGACGGTCGTCCCCGCCCCATAGACCCGGCCCGGCCCCGTCGGTGTTCAGGTCATCGACGGCGCCGGGTCATCCGCACCCGCGACACTCTTACGCAAGCTGCTTGCGTAACTTGCGCTACGCTTGCGCCCATGACGCGACGACTTGCGGAAGTGGCGAAGAAGGTCGGGGTCAGCGAGGCCACGGTCAGCCGGGTGCTCAACGGCAAGCCCGGAGTCTCCGACGCCACCCGGCAGTCGGTCCTCACCGCCCTGGACGTCCTGGGCTACGAGCGTCCCACCCAGTTGCGCGGCGAGCGCGCCCGCCTGGTGGGCCTGGTCCTGCCGGAACTCCAGAACCCCATCTTCCCCGCGTTCGCCGAGGTCATCGGGGGTGCGCTCGCCCAGCTCGGGCTGACCCCGGTGCTGTGCACCCAGACCAAGGGCGGCGTCTCGGAGGCCGACTACGTCGAACTGCTCCTCCAGCAGCAGGTCTCCGGCGTCGTCTTCGCCGGCGGCCTGTACGCGCAGGCCGACGCCCCGCACGACCACTACCGCCGCCTCGCGGACCGGAGCATCCCGGTCGTGCTGGTCAACGCGGCCATAGAGCACCTCGGCTTCCCCGCCGTCTCCTGCGACGACACGGTCGCCGTCGAGCAGGCGTGGCGCCACCTCGCCTCCCTCGGCCACGAGCGCATCGGTCTGGTCCTCGGGCCCGGCGACCACGTCCCCTCCGCCCGCAAGCTCGCCGCCGCCCGCGCGCTGGCCGGGGATCTGCCGGACGCCCACGTGGCCCGCGCCATCTTCTCCATCGAGGGCGGGCACGCCGCCGCCTCCCGGCTGATCGACCGCGGTGTCACCGGCATCATCTGCGCCAGCGACCCCCTCGCCCTCGGCGCGGTGAGGGCCGCCCGCCGCAAGGGGCTTGACGTGCCCAGGCAGATCTCGGTGGTCGGCTACGACGACTCGGCGTTCATGAACTGCACCGAGCCCCCGCTCACCACCGTCCGCCAGCCGATCGAGGCCATGGGCCGGGCCGCCGTGGAACTGCTGAACGCGCAGATCGGCGGCACCGCCGTCCCCGCCGAGGAGCTGCTGTTCGAGCCCGAGCTGGTGGTCCGGGGCTCCACCGCGCAAGCACCGCGCGACTGAGCGCGGCGGGGAGGCGTTCGGCTGTCAAATAATTACAGATTCTGCGCGACATCTTGCGGCCCGGTGTCGTCGGTGCTTGAGTGTGCGGCGCCCACCGCTCCTGCCTTGAGGGGTCCACCGATGAGAAGCACCGGGTTCCGCCGCACCGTCGCCGCGATCGGCGTCTGTTCCTCGCTCGCCCTCACCGCAGCAGCCTGCGGCTCGGACGACGACAGCTCGGCGGGCGGCAAGACCCGCATCACCGTCAACTGCGAGCCGCCCAAGAGCGCCAAGGTCGACCGCCGGTTCTTCGAGGAGGACACCGCCTCCTTCGAGAAGGCCCACCCGGACATCGACGTAGTCGCCCACGACGCCTTCCCCTGCCAGGACCCCAAGACCTTCGACGCCAAGCTCGCCGGCGGCCAGATGGAGGACGTGTTCTACACCTACTTCACCGACGCCCAGCATGTGGTCGACATCCACCAGGCCGCTGACCTCACCCCGTACGTCAAGGAACTGAAGAGCTACGACAGCATCCAGAAGCAGCTCCGGGACATCTACACCGTCGACGGCAAGGTCTACGGCATCCCGCGCACCGGCTACTCGATGGGGCTGATCTACAACCGCGCCCTGTTCAAGAAGGCCCGCCTCGACCCCGACAAGCCCCCGGCCACCTGGGAAGAGGTCCGCGCCGCCGCCAAGAAGATCGCCGGACTGGGCAACGGCACCGTCGGATACGCCGACTACAGCGCCCAGAACCAGGGCGGCTGGCACTTCACCGCAGAGCTGTACTCCCAGGGCGGCGACGTCGTCAGCGCCGACGGCAAGAAGGCCACGGTGGACACCCCCGAGGGCCACGCGGTGCTGCAGAACCTGCACGACATGCGCTGGGCTGACGACTCCATGGGCAGCAAGCAGCTCCTGGTCATCAACGACGCCCAGCAGATGATGGGTTCGGGCAAGCTCGGCATGTACCTGTCGGCGCCGGACAACATCCCGATCCTGGTGAAGGAGAAGGGCGGCTCGTACAAGGACCTGGCGCTCGCCCCGATGCCCGGCGGCAAGGGCACGCTCATCGGCGGCGACGGCTACATGTTCAACAAGAAGGCCAGTCCCGCCCAGATCCGCGCCGGCCTCAAGTGGCTCGACCACATGTTCCTCACCCCCGGAGACGGCTTCCTCGGCGACTACGCCCGCGCCAAGAAGAACGACGCACCCGTGGGACTGCCCGAGCCGCGTCTGTTCACCGGCGCCGCCGACGCCAAGGACCAGCAGGTCAAGAAGGCCAACGCCAACGTCCCGGTGGAGAACTACCAGTCGTTCCTGGACGGCAACCAGAGTCTCGACATGAAGATCGAGCCGCCGCACGCCCAGCAGATCTACTCGGTGCTCGACGGGGTCGTCTCCGCCGTCCTCACCAAGAAGGACGCGGACGCCGACCAGCTCCTCAAGGACGCCGACGGCAAGATCGACAGCATCCTGGCGCGGGGCTGACCACCATGACCAAGACGGCCGAGCGGCTCCCCGCGGCCGCCGCCCCCCTGGCC
>NZ_WWKH01000285.1:0-2568 GCF_009865595.1 Streptomyces sp. SID1328
ACCACCGCCGCCCTCCCCCCGCCCCCGCTCCCCGACGACCGCACCGGTGATCACCTCACCCTCGTCGTCCACGGCGCCGGCCCCGGCCGGGACGGTGTGCGGCAGCTCTTCTGTCATCCCGAGAGTGGTGATCACCCCGACCCCGCCGCCGCCTGTCGCGTGCTCGACGAGAACACCCGCTGGGGGCAGGACACCTTCGCCCCCGTTCCCCCGGACAGCATCTGCACGATGATCGACGGCGGGCCCGCCACCGCCCATGTCACCGGGTACTGGGCCGGCCGCCCCGTGGACGCCGACTTCAGCCGGCGCAACGGGTGCGAGATCGCCCGCTGGGACCGGCTGGTGCCGTTCCTGCCGGGTACCGGGGCGCAGAAATCCCCGTAAAGGTCCGGCGAAGGTCTCAGGGAGTGGTTGCGCAGCCGGGGAGGGCCGGCGGCGGGTGCCGGGCGGAGGGGGCGGCAGCGGGCCGGGGTGCACGTCAGGGGCAAGTCGGGTGCCGAGGAAGGCGACCCGTGGCGGGATGCGGGCATATGTTCGGCGTCACTTCGTCGTGGTACCTCCCTCCCATCCGGCGCCGTGCGCGCGGGCATAGCCCTTAGACTCCCTCGCGTGACACCCCGCGGGCCGCTTGGCAAGATGGCCCGAGCGGTCGGCAAGGTGCGGTGACAGGGAGGAAGCGTCTCGTGAGCAGCAGGCCATCCCGAGGCGCTGCTCGCCTCGCAGCCATACTCGACGCCCTGCCCGACGCGTTGCTCCTGGTCAACGCCAACGGCACGGTCGTCAACGCCAACACCATCGCCCTGGAGGCGTTCGAGGCACCCGGTACGGCGCTCGTGGGGCGGGGCCTGCTCGATCTGCTGCCGCAGTTCGACTCCAAGCTGATCCCCGGCTCGATGCGCCGCCCCGACCACATGGACCCGGCCGGCCGCACGAAGCCGACGCGGATGGTCGCCCGGCGCACCGACGGAACCGAGTTCCCGGTCGAGGTCACCAGCGCCAACCTGGAGAACCCCCAGCAGGCGTACGACGGTTCGGCGTACACCGGTGACGAGCTGCTGATGCTCGTCGTGCGGGACCTGTCCGGCACCGTCGACACCGAGGCCGAACTCGCCCGTTCGCAGCGGCAGACCGAGATGATCCTGCGCGCCGCCTCCGAGGGCGTCGTCGGCACGGACACCGACGGCCGGATCGTGCTGGTCAACCCCGCCGCCGCGCAGATCCTCGGCTACCGCGCCGGTGAGCTGGGCGGCCGCGAGCTGCACACCCTCGTACTGCACTCCCGTGCCGACGGCTCCCCCTTCCCGTACGACGAGTCGCCGCTCGCCGACACCCTGCGTTCCGGGCGCAAGCACCGGGTGCGCGGGCAGGTGCTGTGGTCCAAGAGCGGGGACGAGGTCTCCGTCGACCTGACCACCGCCCCGGTGCGCGACGGCGACCAGCTCGTCGGCGCCGTCATGACCTTCACCGACCGGCGCCCGTACCAGTCCCTCGCCGACGAGAAGGCGGCGCTGGAGCAGGCGCACGCCGAGGAGCTGGAGCGGCTCGCCGAGGAGCACGCCGCCGACCTCACCGCGCTGCGCCAGAAGCACGCCACCGAGGTCGAGGAGCTGACCGGGCGCGGCGCCGCCGAGCTGACCGAGCTGCGCGAGAAGCTCCAGGAGGAACTGGCCGCGGGCGAGGAGCGGTACGCCGCCCTCGGCGAGCGCGAGAAGGACCGGTACGACGCCCTCGCCGGCCGCCACGAGCAGCTCCTCACCCTCCTCGCCTCCTCCCTGCGCGGCCCGCTGGACGAGCTGCGCCGCGAACTGGCCGCCCTCGCCGCCGACGACGCGGGCCAGCTCTGGCCCGAGGCCAACCAGGTGCTGCACCACCTGTCGGCCGGGTACGCCCGCATCACCGCTCTCATCGACAACGTCCTCGGCTACCAGCGCCTGGACTCCGGCACCGAGGACATCGCCCGTACCAAGGTGATGCTGGACGCGGTCGTCGCGGCCGGTGTCGACGGTGCCGTGGAGCTGATCGGGCCGGGCCGCGTGCAGTTCGCCGTGCACGCCCCGCCCATCGAGGCCGAGGTCGACCCGCAGCGGCTCGCCACGGCGCTGGCCCACCTCGTGGCGGACGTCGCGGGCGTGGACGCCACCGGCAACGCCCCGGTCTCCTCGGCCGGTTACCTCGACAACACCGTGGTGGTCGCGGCCGCCCAGCGCGGCGAGGTCGCGCGTATCGAGGTGCGCGGGCCGTACGCCGGGGGCGACCCGGTGCACGAGCCGATCGTGCGGGGCATCGTCCGGGCGCACGGAGGTGTGCTCCAGACACATGAGGTGCCGGGCATGAGTGGGCGTGCCTACGTCCTCGAAGTCCCGCTGGGCGGTGGCGCCGGTACGGTCGCCGCACGTGTCCCGGACCCGCGCGAGGCCGTGTCGACCGGCGCCGAGGTCGCCCTCGTGGGCGACACCGGCGAGCAGGGCGGCCGGCGTCGGGCGCGGCGGTCGTCGACCGACGCGTTCCTGGAGAGCGAGGTCGCGGGCGCCGAGGCGGCCGACGGTCCGGGCGCTCCGGCGCCCACCG
>NZ_WWKH01000286.1:0-5391 GCF_009865595.1 Streptomyces sp. SID1328
GCCGGCCCGCCGCCGGTGCGGTAGCGGGCCACGCGGACCTGGGCGCCCTTGGGCGGCACCGCGCCGCACGGGCGCAGCGTGCCGTCGGGCTCGCGCAGCGCGGGCGCGAAACCGAACTCGCCCGAGGTGGCGTCCACCCGTACATGCCGGTCCTCGGGGCCGGAGCGGCCGAAGTGCCCGACGACCTGCCAGCGCTGCCAGCCGTCGGCGGAGGACACCTCCACCACGGGAGGCTCGCCCTCGAGCAGTACCGGCGGCCGGTCCAGGCGGAACGTCTGCCCGGCGACGCCCTCGGAGACGCCGAGCGGCACGTCCGTCACCGTCTCCGCGTGCTCCACCGTCATGGTGCCGCCCACCGTGAACACGGCGGCCTCCCGCACGGTCGGCGACTCGGAGTAGAACGGCTGGCCGGGCTCGGGCGGCACGACCCGGCAGCGCAGCCAGCCCGCGTGCGTCCCGCCGATCACGGACGCCGTGTGCGACGCCGGGACGTACACGATGACCTCGCCGGGCCGGTTCAGACCGCCCGTGGTGTCCTCGCCGGTCTCGCACCGCAGCCAGCGCGTGCCGTCCCACGCCTCCCAGACCAGCGGGGGCTGGCGCGGGTCCACACCGACGCCCTCGACCCGGCTGTCCAGGCGGACGGCGACCACACAGCGCGGCACCGCCGTCGTCAGCCCGAACAGCAGCGCGTCACCGGGCTCGGGCGTCGTCTGGAAGCAGGGCACGTCCCGGCCCTCGGCGAGCGCGTTCGTCCGGTCGGTCTGGTCACCGCCGCGCGGCGCCGTCACCAGCCGGATCAACTCACTGGGCAGGATGCGCAGTTCACCGGTGGTGGCGAAGACGACGGCGTCCTCGTCCTCGCCCGCCGCCGTCGTCACCTCGGTGCCCTCGGTCAGCGTCACCGGCTCCGGCTGCGGCGCGGAGAGCCAGAAGTCGACCTCGGCGGACGCCGCCGACGGCGGGAACAGCCGGATGCCCAACAGGTCGAGAAAAGCGAGGTAGTTCTTCTCCGGCACCCGGTTCAGCCGGTAGAGCAGCTGGTCCACCAGATAGGCGAACGTCTCGATCAGCGTGACACCGGGGTCCGACACATTGTGGTCGGTCCACTCGGGGGCACGCTGCTGCACATACCGTTTCGCCTCGTCGACGAGCTGCTGGAAGCGCCGGTCGTCCAGATTGGGGGAGGGCAGGACCATCAGTCGCCGACCACTTCCTCGACACCCTCCTCGGAGGGGATCGTGTAGAACGGAAACACCAGATTGCGCCGGTCGTTGGTGGAACGCACCGTGTAATGCACGTCGATGTAGAGCGTCCCGGCGTCGACCGCGTCGAAGGCCACCACCACGTCGTCCACGGAGATCCGCGGCTCCCACCGCTCCAGGGCCTCCCGGACCTGCTGCGCGACCCGGCCCGCCGTGTCGCCGTCGCCCGGCGCGAACACGTAGTCGTGGATGCCGCAGCCGAACTCGGGCCGCATCGGCCGCTCGCCGGGCGCGGTGCCGAGGACCAGCCGGATGGCCTCCTCGATCTCCCGCGCCCGCTCCACCATGGCGATCCCGCCGGTGGGCCCGACCCGCAGCGGGAACGCCCAGCCCCGGCCGATGAACCGCTCGCTCACAGCACGCCACCTATCTCCACGCTCAACTCACCCATCACGATCTGCGCCTGGCACGCCGTCCTGTCGCCCATCCGCGCGGCCGGCAGCCCGCCGATCAGCACGCCCTCGCCCACCACCGCCATCGGGTCCGGCATGATCACGTTCAGCGGCCCGGTGGCGGCGTGCGGGGGGACCACGCACACGTGCAGGCTGCCCACGACGGCGGCCGGACGGCCCCCGATCAGTACGGTCGCCACCCGCGCGGCGGCCGCGGGCGGCGGGGTGGTGATCCGGCCGCCATGGCTCGTCGGATCACCGGTACGGGCTGCGGCCGGCATCGTGAACTCCTCGGAAATCGACATCAACGGACGTGCGCGACGGATCAGTTGATCCGGATCAGCTTGGCCTTCAGGACACCCAGCAGCCCACCGTCCACCTCGACCGACGAGCGCCCGGTCACCGCCACCGCGCGCCCGGAAACGGACACCCGCGACTGCCCGTCCAGCACCACCCGGCGCCCCTTCAGGGTCACCTGGCCCTGCGGCGCGCTCAGCGTGATGTCCTGCTTGTCCAGCACCATCGACGTGCCCACCTGACCCGGCGACCGGTACACGGTCACCTCGATCCGGTCCTCGCGGTCGTCCATCCGGACCTCCAGACGCTTGTCCGCCGTCACCAGCCGCAGCCCCGACGGACCCGGCCGGGGCGCGTCCAGCAGCTCCAGCCGGTGCCCCGAACGCGAGACGATCGAGCGCCGGTTGACCTTTCCGCTGGTCTTGTCCACCAACGGCACGTCGTGCTTCGACGGCTTGTCCACCCCGTTGTAGAGCCCGCCGAGGACGTACGGACTGTCGAGCAGCCCCTGCTCGAACCCGACCAGCACCTCGTCGTTGACCTCTGGGCTGACCACACCGCCGCCGCCCTTGCCGCCCCACTGCACGGTACGCGTCCAGTCCGACACGTAAGTGTCGTCCAGCCAGGGGAACTTGAGCCGCACCGCGCCCTGCTCCGCGCCGTTCGGCTCCCGCACATCGGTGACCACGCCGATCGCCAGCCCCGGAATGCGCGCACCGCGCGAGCCCGCCGCCCCGGCACCGGACAGGCCGGTCAGCGAGGGGTCCGGGCGGGAGCTGACCCACAGGGTCGTCCGGTAGCCGCCGTGCGGCTCCAGCACGTGCTGCACCGCCGTCGCCGTGTACCGCCCCGAGAACGCGGGGCCCACATTGCCCAGTGCGACCGCCTTGCCCGCGCGCAGCGCCGGATTGCCGGTGGTCAGCGCCTCCAGGTCACCGTAGGACGCGCTCACCTGCTCCGCCGTCGCCCGCGCCACCGCCGCCGCCTCCGCCTGCGTGCGGTACGGGGTGTCGGCCACCGTCACCTGGGTCTTCTTGCCGAACCGGTTCACCGACGCGGGGTTCAGACCCGGCACGACCGTGCCGCTGGTGATGGACGCCTGCTCGGCCACCACCGCCCGCTTGGTGGTCGCGTCCCAGCCGCGCACCTGCACCTTCTGCGCCGCGTCCGCCATCGACAGCGACGCCCGCAGCGCCAGCAGGTTCCGCCCGTACTCCAGCACCAGCGGGCTCCGCGTCGCGGGCGTCGACGGAGCGGGCGCGCCGGACGCCTTCACCGGGCGGGTGAACTGCAGGACACCCTTGTCGTCCACCCGCACCTGCGCACCGCACTCGCCCGCCAGGTACTGCAGGAAGTCCCAGTCGGAGACGTTCGCCTGGGAGAGCTGCTTGTGCGTGACCGCAGGCGCCTCCACCTTGCCGCAGGCCAGGCCCGCAGAGGTGGCGACCTTGCGGATGATCGCCGCCGTCGTCATGTTCCGGTACGCCACCACCTTCCGGCCGCGCTGCAGCCGGTGCGCCTTGGAGTACGCCCGTACGACGGTGAACGTGCCGGTGCCGTCCCGGTCCAGCTCCAGAGCCGTCACCTCGCCGCTGAACAGCGGCTCCCGCGCCTGCCCCTTCACCGTCACCACCGACACCCGCAGCGGCGTGCCGATCGTGACACCGGTCGCCGCGAGGAACTCGTGCTGCGGATCGCGATACGTCAGCACCGCCGTGTCCGGCAGCCCCACGCTCTCCTCGATCACACAGCTCACCAGCTGCGTCGCCCAGGTGTTCGGCAGCTCGCCCGGTGCCTCGACCACCGGATCGGCCGCGAACGACCGGACGTCACCCGACTCGGCGGCCGTCACCGCTCCTCCTCGTACCCGGCGTCCCGCAGTCCGGGCACCACCAGTTCGGTGCCGGGCCGCAGGGCCATCGGGTCGTCGATGCCGTTCGCCTCGGCGATCGCCCGCCAGGCCGTCGCGTCCCCGTACTCCCGCCAGGCGAGCATCGCCAGGCTGTCGCCCGCCACCAGCGTGTGCGTGCTGCGCGCCGTCCGCGCGCCGGAGGTGGGGTTCTGCCCCGGCGGGTCGACGCTCGCCTCCTCGATGGACAGTGAGCAGGTGGCCCGCAGCGGCTTGCCGTCCACGTCGAACAGCGTGTACGACACCGACAGGCTGGACAGGACCCCGTCGAACGACGTCGTACGCGCCGTACCCCACTCGAACCGGACCCACGGGCTCGCCGGCTTCTTCCGGCCGAGGCTCGCCTGCGTGGGCACGCACGCCTTCATCAGCTTCTCCACGGCCTGCTCCACGGAGTTGTCGTGGGTGGCCGTCGCGTCCAGGAACACCTCAAGGCTCAGCACCCTCGGCCCGCTGCCGACGAACTCCGGCAGCGCCGACTCGCCCGCCATGCGCGCCGGGGAGCGGCGCCACTCGGTGGACTTGCTCAGCTCCAGCGTCGACGGGTTGAACTGGAGGTCGAGCCGCGCGAGCGTGCCGCCGGGCTTGGCGCCGACCGAGGCCGGCGGCTCCTTGAGCGTGAGCTGCGCCCTGGCCCGGCTGGCGCGGACCGATGGGGACATGGGGTGGTTCCTTCCTGGGAGACGGGGACTTGGCGGGGCGAGCGGGCGGTCAGGAAGGAACCAGCCCCTCGTGCGCGATCTCCAGCGTCTCCACCGCCGCCTGCGAACTCGCCGGGTCGAACGACGGGCCCTGCCAGCGGACCGGCACGATCCCGTACACCTGCCAGCCGATGATCCGGCTGAGGTCGGGACGCAGCGCCACGATCTCGCCGTCCTTCGGCTCCACCCGGCGCAGCGTCTCGTCCAGCCACCGGCCGATCTTCGCCGTGTCCGACGTCACCGGCCGGGTCAGCGTGATGTTCGACCAGGTCACCCGGCCCGGCAACTGCCAGGTGAACCCGTTGTTCCCGCCCTCCGCGTACGTCTCCATCTCGACCTGCGCCCCCATGCCGGAACACGTGTGGAACGCGCCGAGGTCGTTCCCGCCGATGTTGAGCCGGAAGAACACGCTCGTGGCGAAGATGTTGTCGGTCATGCTGCTCGGGTTCCGTCCGTGGGGCGTTCGGGGATGGCGGGGCGGGTCAGGGGCGGTGTCTCAGCGACGGCCGTCGAAGGGGCGGCCCGTGCGGTCCCGGCCCCGGCGCAGCTCGTTGCGCAGGAGGCGGGAGACGGGGTCCAGCAGGCGGCGGGCCAGATCGTCCAGGTCGGGGGAGGAGTCGGGGGCCGGGGGTTTGGTCCGGGTGGAGTTCTTGCCCGGCTGCTTCGTGCCGGTGGTCGTGTTCGCGGCTTGCGTGGCGGGTGTGCCCTGGGCGGGCGGGGTGGTGGTGCCGCCCTTGTCCCGCTGGATCCGGGTGTGGGGCCCCGGTAGAGGGGGGCTCGATGGGGTGAGGGCTGCTCCGGTGTCCCGCTGGATCTGAGCGGGGCGG
>NZ_WWKH01000287.1:0-2483 GCF_009865595.1 Streptomyces sp. SID1328
AGCGCGGTACGGACCCCGTCCACCCGCTCCAGCACCGCCCGGCGGCGGGGCGGGACCTGGGCCGCGCCCGCCGGGTCGGCCCGGATCAACGGGGCGCTGTCGGCGGCCGGGTCGGGCCAGAGCCGGTGCAGCAGCAGGCGCCGGCGCAGCGTCTCCCGCTCCAGCGACACCACCGGCACCGAGGGCAGCGGGCCCAGCCGGGGCGCGCCGTCGTAGCGGAACCGGCCCGGTGTGCTGCTCGGCGCCAGGGCGAAGTACCCGGCGTCGTACAGCGCGTCCAGGTGGCACAGCTCCAGCGCCCCCTCGGGGAGCAGGCGGGCGTCGAGCAGCAGCGTGGCGGCGTCCGCGGGGCTCGTGGAGTGCGCGGTGGCGCGCTGCCAGGCGGTCGCCGCGAGGGTGCCGTGGGCGGTGAGGAGCACGCCGAGGCCGGGGGCGAGCGGACTCTCGGCGTGCACCACTCTGCCCTGGGCCAGGTAGAGCGTGCCGTGCTCGCGGACGAGGACGCCGGTGGCCTCTTCCTCCGCCAGCCGTCTGAGCATCGGGGACAGGGCGCCCGCCGCCACGTCGCGCTGGTCGCTCCGGTCCCGCACGGGCAGCGGCGGGGGTATGTCCACCACGGTCATCCCAGCACCAGCCGGTCGGCCATCTCGCCGAGCCTGATCCGGGCGAGTGCGAGATTGCCCTCCGCGCGGCCCACCCACAGATGGAGGAAGACGCTGCTGTCGAAGGACGTGTCCACGAACCGCAGCAGGTGATAGCTGTCGTGGTTGCTGACGATCACGTCCTCGACGGGTGGCCGCCCGTCCTCGCTCTCCCCGGCCGAGAAGGCGCCGTGCTCGGCTGCCAGCCGGGCCAGTTCGGCGGCCTCGGCGGCCGTGGTCTCGTGGTCACCGCCGGGCGCCTCGCCGACCGTCCCGAGGGCCAGCCCGCTGGTCCAGTCCACCAGCGCCGCCCCCCGGGCGCCGGGCAGCCGCATGGCTTCCAGTAAGCATTCGTCGATTCCGGGCACCGTGGGCTCCCCTCCCCGCCTGGGTCTCCGGCTCAGTGACACTGACACTACGCAACGTGTGCGTGACGGGTGAGGGCTTTGGCATTTTCCGTTGGAACGTGCGTCCGGCGCACTAACCTGGGCCGATTGGCCTGCGTTGCACGGAAGTCGGACCCTTTGTCCAGGGCCTTTGTCCTCCGCGTGGACTTCCGGTGTCAACGGCTCCCGAGCGCGTCCAGGGTGGTGAGCGCGTCCGCGCGCGCCCCTCCGGACTCGGCCACGATCTCCGCCACCGTCTGCGGCTCGCGCACCACCGCGAACTCCACGCCCCCGGCCCCGTCCGGCACGAAACCGTAAATGCCCGGCCGCGCAAGGGAGTTGTACGAGTAGTGGTGGGCGAAGTAGTAGGCCCCGGTGTCCAGCACGGCCGCCAGGTCGCCCTGCTCCAGCACGGGCAGCGAACGTCCCTCGGCGAGCAGGTCCCCGGAGAAACAGGCCGGCCCCGCCACATCCTGCACCACCTCCGGCCCGGACTTGGGCAGACCCTCGGCGTCGTACGCGGCGACCCGCAGCGGCCACTGCGCGGGGGCGTACACCGTCCGCGCGGCCACCTGCACGCCCGCGTGCGTCACCGCGATCCGCCGGCCGCCCGCGCTCTTGGCGTACTCCACCCGGGCCAGCACCGTGCCGTGCTTGGCCAGCAGCGACCGGCCGAACTCGGTGACCAGGCCGTACCGCCCGTCGAACAGCCCCGGCACCTCGGCGGCCAGCAGCCGGGCGTAGTCCGCGTACGTCGGCGCGGTCGCCTCGGCCGTGAAGTCGACCGGCAGCCCGCCGCCGATGTCCAGGGTGTCGATCTGGCGCCGTCCGGCCCGCTCGTTGACCTCTTCCGCCAGCGCGTACGCCTCCACCACGCCCCGCGCCATCAGCGGCAGCGGGATGCCCTGCGAGCCGGTGTGCGCGTGCAGCCGGGTCAGCCAGGGCCGCTCCAGGTACGCCCGCACCACCCACTCCCTGGCCCCCTCGTCCAGCAGCGCCACCCCGAACTTCGAGGTCGGCGTCGCCGTGGAGGTCGCCCCGATGGTCCCGCCACCCACCTGGGGGTTCACCCGGATGCCGAGCGGGGACCGGGTGACCCCGGCCGCCACCAGGGCGTCGATACGGGCCAGCTCCTGCGGGTTGTCCGCGTTGACGGCGACTCCCAGTGCCAGTGCCTCGCGCAGCTCGCCGGGCGTCTTGGCGGGGGAGTCGAGCACGGTCCGCGAGGCGGGCACCCCGGCCGCGCGGGCGAGGGCCAGCTCACCGGGGCTCGCCGCCTCTGCGCCCAGGCCGGCCGCGTGCAGCAGGCTCAGTACGGGCACCAGCGGGGCCGCCTTCACCGCGAAGGCGTGCAGCACCGGGGTGCCCGGCGCCACCACCGCGTCGAACGCCGCGCGCAGGGCCGCCGCCGACTCCCGGATGCCCGCCACGTCCAGCAGTGCGACCAGCGGCGCGT
>NZ_WWKH01000288.1:0-5973 GCF_009865595.1 Streptomyces sp. SID1328
TAGTCCGCGAGCGGCGCGTCCCGTGTGTGGTCCAGCGCCCGCCGCAGCCGCACGACGCCCTCCCCGGACAGCCCGTGCGCCGCGCACAGGCCGGCCGCGCCCACCTCCAGCACCTCGCGGAAGCGCAGCACGTCCTCGATGTCGACCTCCGCCGTGCGGCGCCGCAGCTCGTCCTCGCCGGCCCCGTCGGCGCGGCGCAGCACGAACGTGCCGCCGTACCGCCCGCGCCGCGACTCCACCAGACCCTGGTCGTGCAGCACCCGCAGCACCTCGCGCAGCGTCACCCGGCTGATGCCCAGCCGCTCCGCCAACTCCCGCTCGGCGGGGAGCCGTTCACCGTCGGGGACGAGACCGAGCCGGACCACCTGGAGGATCTGCTCCAGCGCCTCCTCGAAGCCGTTGCCCGCCCGCACCGGACGCAGCACCGCGCCGAGCCGGTCGCCCCCCTCGCGCGCCCCCGTATTCCCCGCCATCCGGTCGCGCCCCCTTCCCAAGCAATGGTTCCCCGCCATACCTTATGGCTCCCCGCCGGACCGCGCGCAGCACGTCCCAGGAGGCTCTCCCGTGGCAGACCGCACACCCCCGCTGAGCATCGAGGAACTGCGGGCGCTGGTCGCCGGCGGTGAGATCGACACCGTCGTACTGGCCTTCCCCGACATGCAGGGGCGGCTCCAGGGCAAGCGGTTCGCCGCCCGCTTCTTCCTCGACGAGGTACTCGACCACGGCACCGAGGGCTGCAACTACCTCCTCGCGGTCGACACCGAGATGAACACCGTCGACGGCTACGAGATGTCGTCCTGGGACCGGGGCTACGGCGACTTCGCCATGCGCCCCGACCCGGCCACGCTGCGCCGCCTGCCCTGGCACCCCGGCAGCGCGCTGCTCATGGCCGACCTCGCCTGGGCGGACGGCACCCCGGTCACCGCGGCCCCGCGCCAGATCCTGTGCCGCCAGCTGGAGCGGCTCGCCGGACTGGGGTACACCGCCATGGCCGGTACCGAGCTTGAGTTCATCGTCTTCCGGGACAGCTACGAGCACGCCTGGGACACCGGCTACCGGGGGCTGACCCCGGCCAACCAGTACAACATCGACTACTCCATCCTCGGCACCGGCCGCGTGGAGCCCCTGCTGCGCCGGCTGCGGAACGAGATGGCGGGCGCGGGCCTCACGGTCGAGTCGGCCAAGGGGGAGTGCAACCCCGGCCAGCACGAGATCGCCTTCCGCTACACCGAGGCCCTGCGCACCTGCGACCAGCACGCGGTGTACAAGACGGGCGCCAAGGAGATCGCCAGCCAGGAGGGGATGGCGCTCACCTTCATGGCCAAGTTCAACGAGAAGGAGGGCAACTCCTGCCACATCCACCTCTCGCTCGCCGACGAAGAGGGCCGCAGCGTGATGGCCGAGGGTGAGGGCATGTCCGAGGTGATGCGGTACTTCCTGGCCGGACAGCTCGCCGCGCTGCGCGACTTCTCGCTGCTGTACGCGCCCAACATCAACTCCTACAAGCGGTTCCAGCCCGGCTCCTTCGCGCCCACCGCCGTCGCCTGGGGCCACGACAACCGCACCTGCGCCCTGCGGGTGGTCGGTCACGGCCCCTCGCTGCGCTTCGAGAACCGGCTGCCCGGCGGTGACGTCAACCCGTACCTCGCCGTCGCCGGACTCGTCGCCGCTGGGCTGTACGGAGTCGAGCAGCGGCTCGAACTGCCCGAGCCCTGCGCGGGCAACGCGTACACCGCCGAATACGACCACGTGCCCACCACCCTGCGGGAGGCCGCCCAGCTCTGGGAGACCAGCCCGATCGCCAAGGCCGCGTTCGGCGAGGACGTCGTCGCCCACTACGCCAACATGGCCCGCGTCGAGCTGGCCGCCTTCGACGCCGCCGTCACCGACTGGGAGCTGCGCCGCTCCTTCGAACGGCTGTGAACAGGCCGTCGGCTGTGAGCGCCCGTGAACCCGCGCACATCTGTGAACGCCCGTGAAAGGTGACATCTCCTTGACGGACCCGCACGAACTCCAGGTGGTCAACCCGGCCACCGAGGAGACCCTCGCCACCGTCCCCGCCGCGAGCGCCGAAGACGTGGCCGCCGCCGTCGCCCGCGCCGTCCCCGCCCAGCGCGCCTGGGCCGCTCTCGCCCCCGCCGACCGGGCCCGGCTGCTGCGCCGCTTCGCCGACACCGTCGACGCGCACACCGAGGAACTCGCCCTGCTGGAGGTCCGCGAGGCCGGCCACACCCTCGGCAACGCCCGCTGGGAGGCCGGCAACGCCCGCGACCTGCTGCTCTACGCGGCGGGCGGCGCCGAACGCCTGACCGGCCGTCAGATTCCGGTCCCCGGCGGCTGGAACGTCACCTTCCACGAACCCCTCGGCGTGGTCGGGGTCATCGCCCCCTGGAACTTCCCGATGCCCATCGCCGCCTGGGGCTCCTTCCCGGCGCTCGCCGCGGGCAACTCCGTCGTCCTCAAGCCCGCCGAGACCACCCCGCTCACCGCGCTCCGCCTCGCCGAACTCGCCCTTGAGGCGGGCCTGCCCGAGCACCTCTTCCAGGTGCTGCCGGGATACGGCCACACCGCCGGCCGCGCCCTGGCCGACCACCCCGACATCGCCAAGATCGTGTTCACCGGCTCCACCCGCACCGGACACGAGGTCGCGGAGCGCTGCGCCCGCCTGCTTAAGCCGGTCACCCTCGAACTGGGCGGCAAGAGCCCCAACATCGTCTTCGCCGACGCCGACCTGAAGGCCGCCCTCGACCCCTTCTCCTTCCTCGACAACGCCGGCCAGGACTGCTGCGCCCGCACCCGCATCCTGGTCCAGCGCGAGGTCTACGACGAGGCCCGCGCCTTCCTCGCGGACGCCCTCGCCGCCGTGGTCGTCGGCGACCCGGCCGACGAGAAGACGCAGATGGGCCCGCTGATCTCCCGCACCCAGCTCGACCGCGTCCGCTCCTACGTCCCCGAGGGCGCCCCCGCCCTGCGCGGCACCGCCCCGGACGGCCCCGGCCACTGGTTCCCGCCGACCGTGCTCACCGGCGCGGCCCCCGACAGCCCGGCCGCCCGCGAGGAGATCTTCGGCCCCGTGGCCGTCCTGCTGCCCTTCGACGACGAGCGGGAGGCGATCCGGCTCGCCAACGACACCCCTTACGGGCTCTCCGGCTCCATCTGGACCCGTGACCTCGGCCGCGCCCTGCGCGTCTCCGGGGCCGTCCGTGCGGGCAACCTGTCCGTCAACTCGCACTCCAGCGTCCGCTACTGGACCCCGTTCGGCGGCTTCAAGCAGTCCGGACTCGGCCGCGAACTCGGCCCGGACGCCCTGACCGCCTTCACCGAGACCAAGAACGTCTTCCTCAGCACGGAGGGGCCCGCTTAAGTGACCGAGACCGAAGCTCCCGTCTGCCGCCGCCTGGTCGGCCGTACCGCCGTCGTCACCGGAGCCGGCAGCGGCATCGGGCTGGCCACCGTCCGCAGGCTCGCCGCCGAGGGCGCCCGCGTGGTCTGCGCCGACATCGACGAGGCCGCCGGCAAGGCCGCCGCCGACGAGGTGGGCGGACTGTTCGTGAAGACCGACGTCACCGACCCCGCGCAGGTCGAGGCGCTGTTCCGGGCCGCCCACGACACCTACGGCAGCGTCGACATCGCCTTCAACAACGCCGGTATCTCCCCGCCCGACGACGACTCCATCCTGGACACCGGCCTGGAGGCGTGGAAGCGCGTGCAGGAGGTCAACCTGACCTCCGTCTACCTGTGCTGCAAGGCCGCGCTGCCCTACATGCGGCGCCAGGGCCGGGGTTCCATCATCAACACCGCGTCCTTCGTGGCCCGGATGGGCGCGGCCACCTCCCAGATCTCCTACACCGCCTCCAAGGGCGGCGTGCTCGCCATGTCCCGTGAACTCGGGGTGCAGTTCGCCCGCGAGGGCATCAGGGTCAACGCCCTGTGCCCCGGCCCGGTCGACACCCCGCTGCTCCAGGAACTGTTCGCCACCGACCCCGAGCGGGCCGCCCGCCGCCTGGTGCACATCCCGCTCGGCCGGTTCGCGCGGGCCGACGAGATCGCCGCCGCCGTCGCCTTCCTCGCCAGCGACGACGCCTCCTTCGTCAACGCCACCGACTTCCTGGTGGACGGCGGCATCTCCGGCGCGTACGTCACCCCGCTCTAGGCCCTGTACCTGGTCGGCGCGTACCGCACCCCCTCCCGACGAAAGGTGTACGGTCCCCGTCCCATGCGACAGTTACTCGCCTGGTCCCTCGCCGCGGCCGCCGCCCTCGCGGCCGCCCCCGCCCTCGCCCCCACCGCGGCGGCCGCCGACACCAAGTGCCCGCAGTTGAGCACCAGTTGGTACGGCAAGAACCGCGCCCGCCTGCAACAGGTCATCGACGCCCACGGCACCTGTTCCGGACACCGCGGCGCGGTCGCCGCGTTCGACTGGGACAACACGGTCACCAAGAACGACGTCACCGACGCCACCCTCTCCTGGGCCCTGCGCCACGACGCGCTGCCCCGCCCCGCCCGCTGGAAGGACACCAGCGCCTGGATGACCGACGCCGGGGACCGGGCGCTCACCGCCGCCTGCGGCACCGGCACCGGCGGCTCCCTGCGCACCTCCGACCGCCCCGGGTGCACCGACGAGATCGTGGAGATCCGGGAGAAGGGCACCACGATGAGCGGCGCCGCCGCCTTCGCCGGCACCTGGAACCACCGGCGCACCGTCCCGCAGTACGCCTGGGTGCCCCAGCTCTTCGCGGGCCGCACCCCGGCCCAGCTCTCCTCGTACGCGGCCGCCGCCCGCACCGAGGCGCTCGCCGCGCCGATCGGCGCCACCCGCACCCTGGGCACCCACACCGTCCCGGCCTACGTCCGCTACTACGACCAGCAGCGCGACCTCATCCGCACCCTCCAGCGGGCCGGATTCCGGGTGTACATCGTCTCGGCCGGCTCCGAACCGGTCACCGAGGTCTGGTCGCGCGGGGTCGGCGTCGACGCCGCGCACACCATCGCCATCCGCTCCGTCCTCGACCACCGCGGCCGCATCACCACCCGCAACGAGGGCTGCGGCGGGACCGGGGTGAACAAGGGCGACGTCATCCCGTACATCGACGGCAAGCGGTGCTGGATCAACCAGGACATCTACGGAATCCACGGGCCCGCCGCCTGGCAGAAGCAGCCGTGGAAGAAGCGGATCGCGGTCGGCGGCGGCGACGCGGACACCGACGTCACCTTCGTCTCCGACGCCACCGGCGCCCACCTGGTCCTCAACCGCAACAAGGCCGAGCTGATGTGCCGGGCCTACGACGACGCGGACGGCCGCTGGGTGATCAACCCGATGTTCGTCGAGCCGCTGCCCCGCAGGACCGACCCGTACCCCTGCTCCACCACCGCCTACAACGCGCCGGACGGCGGCCGCACCCCGGTGCTCCGCCCGGACGGCTCCGTGGTGCCGGACCAGGCGGACACGGTGTACTGAGGGGCCGTCAGAGGAACGTGTGCCCCTCACCCCGGTAGGTGGGCACGGTCGCGGTGACCGTGTCCCCCTCCACCAGGTGCAGCACGTCGAAGCGCTCGCACAGCTCGCCCGCCTTGGCGTGCCGGAACCACACCTTGTCGCCGATCAGCAGATCGTCGGCCGGAGAGCCCAGCAGCGGGGTCTGCACCTCTCCGGCGCCCTCCTGCGGGTCGAAGCGCAGCCCCTCCGGCAGATACGGCACCGGCAGCCGGTCCGGGCCGGCCGCGCCCGACGCCGGATAACCGCCGCCGAGCACGGTCACCGCGCCCACACCGGGACGCCGGACCACGGGCAGCGCGAACAGGGCGGCCGGACGGCCCGTGAACGACGTGTAGTTGTCGAACAGCCGGGGCACGTACAGCCCCGAACCGGCCGCGATCTCCGTCACCGCGTCCTCGGCCGCGGTGTGCTGCACACTGCCCGTGCCGCCGCCGTTGACGAACTCCAGCTCCGGCGCCACCGCCCGCACCGCCCGT
>NZ_WWKH01000289.1:0-4453 GCF_009865595.1 Streptomyces sp. SID1328
CCCGTTCCCGTTGCCGAAGTTGTCGTTGCCCCGGCCGTTCCCGTTCCCGAAGTTGTCGTTGCCCCGGTTGCCGTTGCCGTTCCCGAAGTTGTCGTTGCCCCGCCCGTTCCCGTTCCCGAGGTTTCCGTGCCCGTTGCCGTTCCCGAAGTTCCCGTTGTTGTTGAAGTTCCCGTTCCCGTTGAAGTTCCCGTTCCCGTTGAAATTGCCGTTCCCGTTGAAGTTCCCGATGCCGTTGTTGAAGTTGCCGTTGAAGTTGCCGTTCCCGTTGAAGACCCCGACGTTCGGGCTGACGCCCGTGACGGTGGTGGTGCCGTTCCCGTTGCCCATGCCATCCGCGACGGCGACGGGGACGGCGAGACCGACCACGGCGATCGCGGCGCACGTGACCGCCAAGGCACGTTGGTTACGCATGTGTTCCTCCGCGAGAGGCACGCCGGGGCCGGTCCCCGGTCGATCGGCGAGAAAAGCACCTCCCGACAGAACCCTCCGGCGCAAGGAACACGCCCGCATGTCGAGACTGGTCCGTCCTGGTGAGCACCCCTCCTGTCCGACAACCGCACAATCGGATATCGCCGCAGGTCACACCCCGTCAGAAATTCTCTCCGCTCTGCAACTCGGATGGCGCACCGGAAAGCGGGACCGCCACCCGTTCGCCCGCCGCCCCGTCGCCGCCCGTCCGCGCGGGACTTAGCGTTTTCCCATGCGCGACGGACGTGGTGACAGCCGCGTCGAGAGGGGATGGCGAATGTCTGCGTCCGAGCTGGCGGAGTGGAGCGAACGGGAGGAGCGGCGCAGGCGACGCGCCCCCTGGGGCGTACTGGCGCTCGTGCTGCTGACCGGTGTGGCGCTGATCCGCAACGGGTCCGGCGAGTTCGACGTGGGCCCCCCGCAACCCGCGGCGGCCGCCGCCCCGGCCCCCGATACGAGGTCCGCACCGAGCGTCGAAGGGCCGGCGCCCGCCTCGGTCCCGGCCGGCCTGTCGTTCTCCCCCGCGGACCGGGTCCGTATCCCGGCGATCCAGGTCGACGCCCCGGTCACCCCGGTGGGCCTGGACGCGGACGGCTGGGTCGGCGCGCCCCCGCCCGAGGACCCGAACCTGGCCGGCTGGTTCACCGGCGCGGTCTCCCCCGGCGAGAAGGGCACCTCGGTGATCGTCGGCCATGTCGACAACACCCAGGGTCCGGCCGTCTTCTATGGGCTCGGCGCGCTGAAGAAGGGCGACCGGATCGAGGTGGCCCGGCAGGACGGCCGGACCGCGGTGTTCGAGGTGTACGGGGTCGAGGTCTTCGAGAAGAGCAAGTTCCCCGGTGACCGGGTCTACGGCTCCAAGGGCACGCCGGAACTGCGGGTGATCACCTGCGGTGGCGGCTTCTCCAAGCAGAACGGCTACGACGGCAACGTGGTCGTCTTCGCCCGCCTGGTCACGGGAGCCTGAGCCCCCGCGACCAGGCGCCGCATGCCCTAGGTCATGCGGCGGGGCGGGACGGTGAGGTGGTAGCCGTGGTCGAGCAGGTAGGGCAGGTACTCGCGGATCGCGCGGACGCTCTGCGTCCGGTCGCCCCCGGCGTCGTGGGAGAGGATGACGACACCGGGGGCGGCGCCCTGTTCCACCCGCTTGACGACCGTGCTCGTGCCGGGGGTCATCCAGTCGGTGGTGTCGACGGTCCAGGCCATCGGCTCCATGCCCATCTCGGCGCCGAGCTGGAAGGTGGCCCGGTTCCAGGCGCCGTAGGGGGCGCGGAACCACTGCGGGCGGTCCCCGTAGGCGTCCTCGATGACATCGCTGGTGCGCTCGATCTCGTCGCGGATGTCGCGCCGGGCCATCTCGGTGAGCAGCGGGTGGGTCCAGGTGTGGTTGCCGACCACATGTCCCTCCTCGGCCATCCGGGCCAGGAGTTCCTTGTTGTCGACGGCCATCTCCCCGCACACGAAGAACATCGCGCGTACGTCGTACTTGGCGAGGGTGTCCAGGATGTGCGGGGTGTAGTCGGGGTGGGGGCCGTCGTCGAAGGTGAGCATCATGTTCCTGCCCCTGCCGGTGAGGCGCAGGATGGGCTGGTGACGCACCTTCAGCTTGCCGGGGGCGGTGTGCGGGCTGCCGGAGCCGATGAGGGGCCGGAGGCGGAACGCGGAGGGCTTGAGGGCCTGGCGGGCTTGGGGCCCGGCGAGGCCGGTGGTGGTGCGGGCGGCCCGGTCGCCGCCGCCCGACATGAGGGCTCCCCCGGCGCCCGCGGCACCGAGGACGGCGGCCGAGCCGAGGAGCATCCGGCGCCGTGTGAACAACTGATCCTTCTCCATGAACCATCAGTCGCCCGCCGGCCCCGCGCCGCACCGCACCGACACCGGTGTGGCGGGTCCGGTACACCCGGTCGGCCGAGTGACGGCGCGATTCCGGGGGCACTCCTGCCCGTCCACTGGACGGAACGGCGGCTTCCGATAGCCTCACCGCCGTGACGGAACAGCAGGCAGAGCACGAGCGGCACCGGTTCGAGCGGGGCACGGACGGTCCCAAGGTCATCGTCGTCGGCGTGGACGGCTCCGACTCCTCGCTGCGGGCGGCCGCCTACGCGGGCGGTCTGGCCCGGCGGCAGAGGGCGCTGCTGGCGGTGGTGTACGTGCAGCCGGTGCTGGCGGCCGGGGCGGCGCTCGGGGTGCCGGTGGCGCAGGCCACGGACGAGATCGCGGAGGACCTGATCGCGCAGATCAGGGAGGCGGCGGAGCGGGTGAAGGGGATATTCGAGGTGCGCTGGGAGTTCCACACCTTCCGCGGCGACCCCTTCAACGGCCTGGTCCAGGCGGCGGACGAGCTGAAGGCGGACGCGGTGGTGGTGGGCGCCTCGGAGCAGGCCGGCCACCGGATCATCGGGTCGGTGGCGGTCCGGCTGGTGAAGGCGGGGCGCTGGCCGGTGACCGTCGTCCCCTAGCGAGGGGCCGCAGCACCGGCGCGGTCGCCAGGAGCAGTACCCCGGCCGCGGCGATGGCGGTGCGCGGGCCGGTGAGCGAGGCGAGCAGGCCCCACAGCGCGGTCAGCGCGGCCGTACCGGCCCTGGTGGAGACCGACCAGGCGGAGAGCGTACGGGCCACCCGGTCGTCCGGGGTGCGCTCCAGCCGCTCGGCTGCGAGCACCGGGTTGAACACGCCCGCGCAGGTGATCAGGCACAGCTCGACCGCCATGACGAGGACCAGGCCGGGCACACCGGGCCGGACGAACGCCAGCCCCACCGGCCAGCAGGCCCGCAGCACGCCCGAGGCGAGCAGCACGCGGCGCCTGCCGTACCGGGCGGCGAGGGGGCGGGCGAGCCGGGAGCCGAGAAGCCCGCCGAGGCAGGGCACGGCGAAGGCGAGGCCGTAACTCCACGGCGCGAAGCCGAGCGGGCCGAGCATCAGGACGGCGAGCGGCGTGGCCTGAGCCATGATCAGGCCGTTCACCAGGACCGTGTTGAGGAACAGCGGGCGCAGCTCGGGGTTGTGGAGCAGGTGCCGCCAGCCGTCGAGCAGGTCGGCGGCGCGCGGGCGCGCAGGGTCGCGGGGCGGGCGTTCCGGGGCGGTCTCGGTGCCCTTGATGGCGCGGATGCCGAGGGCGGACAGCAGGAAGCTCAGGGCGTTGGCGGCGACCGTCACCACGGGCCCGAACAGGCCGACGGCGGCACCGCCGAGCGGGGGTCCGAGCACGGTGGCGGTCCAGGTGGTGGACTCGAACCTGCTGGTGGCGGTGAGCAGCCCGGCGCGCGGCACGAGGCCTTTCAGGTGGGCGCCGGAGGCCGCGGTGAAGGTGAGGTCGGCGGCGGCCACGACCATGGAGACGACCAGGAGCTGGCCGAACCCGAGCACCCCGAGGAAGTGGGCCGCGACCACGGCGAGCAGGGCGGCACACCGGACCAGGTCCGTCATGATCATGACGGGTCGCTTGCGGCGGAACTCCATCCAGGGCCCGAGCGGCACCGCCAGCACCGCGCCCACGGCCGGTCCGGCCGACGCCAGCAGGGCCACCTGGGCGGGGCCCGCGTGCAGCACGAGGAGGGCGATCAGCGCGAAGGCGTCGAACGCCAGCCAGGTCCCGGCCGCGCTCACGGCGTACGCCGCCCACAGCCACCCGAACCGCGACCCCAGCTTCACTGCACAACCTCCCGTTGACCGAGGTCATGAAATCGGCCGCGATACCACGGGAGCAAACAACCAAACTCCACCTCAGCACAACCACTGGTTGTACGGCTACCCTGTCGGCCATGGACCTCAAGGCCGTACGCACCTTCGTCGCCGTGGCGGACGCGGGGCAGTTCCAGGAGGCGGCCGCCGTGCTCGCCGTCACGCAGCAGGCCGTCTCCAAACGGATCGCGGCGCTGGAGCGGGACCTCGGGGTACGGCTGTTCACCCGGACCGCGCGGGGCGCCGAACCGACGCTGGACGGGCGGGCGTTCCTGCCGCACGCGCGGGCGCTGCTGCTGGCCGAGGA
>NZ_WWKH01000290.1:0-457 GCF_009865595.1 Streptomyces sp. SID1328
CCGGGCACGTGCCCCCGCCCCGCTCCCCCGCCGGACCCGAGCGGCTCGGTCTCCCGCACGAGGTGCTGCGCTCCCTGCTCGGCGCCTGGGCCCTGGCCGCCTGCTCGACGGCGGAGACGGACGCGGTGGAGGAGCACCTCGGCGAGTGCGGGGCCTGCGCCGACGAGGCGCGCCGCCTGCGCGAGGCGGTCGGCCTGCTGCACCGCCCGGAGAGCCTGGAGGTCGACCCCACCCTGCGCAACCGGGTACTGGAGAACTGCCTGCGCCGCCGCCCGCCGCGCGTCCCGGTCCCCGACTGGGCGGCCTCGTACGACGCGGAGACCGCCCGCCTCGACGCGCTGCTGCGGGACTTCGGCGACGCCGAGTGGCACACACCGGTACGGCTGCGCTGGTTCGAGTCGGGTGTGCCCGCGACCCGCCGGACGACGGTCGCCGGGGTGATCGCGCACCTGCTGTC
>NZ_WWKH01000291.1:0-297 GCF_009865595.1 Streptomyces sp. SID1328
CGGCGGCGGAGAGCGGGTCGCTCAGCCGGCCGCCCAGCGCGCGCAGCCTGTCCTCCTCGGCGGCCGTGCGCGCGGCCCAGTCGGCGGTCTCCGGGGCGCGCAGCGCCTGAACGGTGTCGGCCGGGAGGCCGGCCACGCGCAGCATGAAACGGCGGTGCAGGGTCACAGTGGTGTCGGCGGCTGTGGTGGCCGGGCTCATACCGTGCTGCCCCTTTCGTGTCGGGACTCCCGCGGACCGGGCAGGAGGCGGTCGGTCGGGCGGGTCATGGGGCGACGATGTCGTAGCGGTAGTCGGCG
>NZ_WWKH01000292.1:0-429 GCF_009865595.1 Streptomyces sp. SID1328
AGGCCGCGGCCCCCGCCGCCGAAGCCCCCGCCGCCGAGGCTCCGGCCCCGGCCGCCCAGGAGGCCCCGCAGTCCGCCCCGTCCACCGAGCAGGAGGCGCCCGCCCCGGCGCCGACCGCCGAGGCGGCCTCCGGCGGCGGTTCCGCCGAGGGCACCGACGTGGTCCTGCCCGCGCTGGGCGAGTCGGTCACCGAGGGCACCGTCACCCGCTGGCTGAAGTCGGTGGGCGACTCCGTCGAGGCCGACGAGCCGCTGCTCGAGGTCTCCACGGACAAGGTCGACACCGAGATCCCGGCGCCCACCTCCGGCACCCTGCTGGAGATCGTGGTCGGCGAGGACGAGACCGCCGAGGTCGGCGCCAAGCTCGCCGTCATCGGTGCCGCGGGTGCCGCCCCGGCCGCCGCTCCCGAGGCCCCGAAGGCGCCCGCCG
>NZ_WWKH01000293.1:0-235 GCF_009865595.1 Streptomyces sp. SID1328
TGGAGGAACGCCCCGAACGCGCCGGACTTCAGCAGCACCAGGCCGCCGGTGTCCCGGTCGTACTCGTACAGCCCCGGAGGTACGTCGCGGACGTGGTTGACGAAGACGTGGAACCGGGTCAGCGGCGCGCCGCCCGGTGTCTCCACGTCGCTGTCCAGGGTGGCGGCCGTGACGGCGGCGGCCAGTGTCACCGCCAGCTTCGCCGGGTCCAGCGGCTCCCCCGCGCCGAACCGGC
>NZ_WWKH01000294.1:0-203 GCF_009865595.1 Streptomyces sp. SID1328
CACACCCATCGCCGTCACTGCAAGCTGGGACAAAACCATCCGGCTCTGGGACCTCACCACAGGCCAACCCATCGGCCAACCTCTCACCGGCCACACCGATGTAGTGCTCTCAGTGGCCTGCACACTCCTGGACGGCACACCCATCGCCGTCACCGGTAGCTCCGACCGCACTGTCCGGCTCTGGGACCTCACCACCGGCCAAC
>NZ_WWKH01000295.1:0-4266 GCF_009865595.1 Streptomyces sp. SID1328
TTCACGTCAGTGGCGGTGTCCGCCGTGGTGGCCCCAGGAGGCGTCATCGACGAAGCGGCCATGGTCGTTGCGCAGGGTCGCGGTGTCGTGGTCGTTGTTCCACACGTAGGCCCGACGGTCCTGGAAGAGGTCGGTGCGGGTGTCGCGGCCAATACCCGTGTGAACGCGGACCGTTGCACGGCCCGCCAGGCGGTAGTGGTCGAAGGTATAGGTGTGGCCATCCTCGTCGGCCAGCGTCCAGCCGTCGAGGGTGACCGCCCGGCGGGTGGAGTTGGTGATCTCCACCCACTCCTTGTTCAGGGAGCGGTTGGAGCGGTCGTCGCGGCCCGGGGAGTCGTACTGGACACCGGAGATGTAGACGGCCGCCTGGTGGTGGCCGCCGTGGTGGTGGTCGGCGGCCGCGGCTGGCAGCGCGACCGCGCCCAGAGCGGCGGCGGTGATGACGGCGACGGCGGTCAGACGACGGAGCGAGGAAACGGACACGCAGGTCCCCCTTCGTGCGCGCACCACCCCCTGGCGCAGGGCATCGAAACCACGAGGCTGGTGGGTGCGTTGTGCGGGTCGTGCAGCCGGTCGGCAGCACGAACCACACCCTGCCGCCTGGCCCCGCACTATGTGAGGGAATGCGGAGGCTATGACAGTTCCGGCAAGATTCTGTGACAGTCACCTGCAATAACCATATATGCCATTGATGCGCAAGATTGACGGCTCATCAGCGGGCTGAGCCGCAAGAACACGGGGCAAGGAGTGGCATCCGCCAGGCCACGCCACCGCGCAGCCGTGACAGCGTTCACCCGAAAGTGAGTAACGAACTCCACGCAAGGACCACGCGGACCCCTTCGAGACACTTCAGCACGGGTCCGATGCGTGAGCAGAGTCCATAGACCGTCTGCCACGGCCCTTATGCCGATGGCTGATCCCTTCAACAGAGGGTTGCGTCCAGGGAAGTGGTGTACGGGTTCGACCTGATCCGGGGGTTTGCTCCGGCGTTGGAATGAGGCCCGCATAGATGAGGTTGGCGAACGCCAGCGGTCGGCACGTCTGCCGCGGCGCCCGCAGCGGCCGTGATGACACTGGACGGCATGGTTATGGCTGGGGACCAGGTCGCCTTCAACCGGTAGCCCGTCGGGCGGAGGCCGCCTCGACTCGCCGCCTCACCGCGACGTGAGGCGGGGAAGGTCGGCGGGGGAGTGGTCGGGGCGGGCGCGCTGCCAACGTGCGGGGTGGCGCCACCGGCCGGCGGCGTCCCGGGCGACGTCGATGCCGACTTGGGGTCTGAGGAACATCGGTGTCAGATCGTGCGCTAAGCCTCCGCCGCCGCTGCTGGGCGGCTGACGGCACTCCGACGGCGGGACCGGTCTGAAGTCGTCCCTCAGATAACCCCCCAATATCTGCGGTAGCTTGATCCGTCACCTGCGGTGACGATCTCCGGCCGCTGCGCGAAGCGGCCCTGTTATCTGCGGCAAGGGGAAAGCGGTGCCCACGATTGTCCAGCTGCCGACCGGGAAGGCGGTGACCGTCCGGACGGCGGCCGATCTGTTCCTCGACTCGCTCGGCAACCCAAACACGGTCCAGACCTACGGCATCGCCGTCGGGAAGACCGCCGAGCGTCTCGGCGAGGGCCGACCGCTCGCCTCGGTCGAGGACGCCGAGATCGGCGAGGCGCTGGAGCTGCTGTGGGGCCGCTCGGCGGTGAACACCTGGAACGCCCGCCGCGGCGCCGTGCTGTCCTGGACGGGCTGGTGCTCCGAGCGCGGGTACGAGAGCCCGACGGTCCCGGCCTGGGCGAAGCGGCTCGCGGTGCCGGACTCCGAGACCCCGGCCCGCTCGAAGAGGGCCGTCGACCGGCTGATCGCCCGGCGCGAGGTCCACCTCCGGGAGAAGACCCTGTGGCGGATGCTCTACGAGACCTCAGGGCGGGCGGAGGAGATCCTCGGCGTGAACATCGAGGACCTGGACTTCGCCGGGCGCCGCTGCCCGGTCAAGGCGAAGGGCGCCCGGACCAAGGCCCGCCGCCGGGGCCAAGCCCGCGAGGACTACGTGCTGGAGACGGTGTACTGGGACGCCGGCACCGCCCGGCTCCTGCCCCGGCTCCTGCGCGGCCGTACCCGCGGGCCGGTGTTCGTCACCCACCGCAAGCCCGGCCCGGGGAAGATCGTCAGCGCGCGCGACGTCTGCCCGGACACCGGGCTCGCACGGCTCTCGTACGGGCAGGCCCGCGCGCTGCTCGACGAGCACACCGCCGTGCACGGGCCGGGGACCGGCTGGGATCTGCACGAGTACCGCCACTCCTCCCTGACCCACCTCGGTGAGCAGGGTGCCTCCCTGCTGATGCTGATGGCGAAGTCCCGACACAAGAAGCCGGAAAACGTCCGCCGCTACTTCAAGCCGTCCCCCGAAGCGATCGCCGAGGTCACCAGCCTCCTCGCCCCAGGCGACGCACGGCGCTGACCCTGTGATCCTGCCGGGCGGCGGCTTGCTGACCAGCGGCGTTGTCAGAAGAGGTACGTATGCTCCCGGGGGACCATCAGGCAGCGGACGTCTGAGGTGGTGAGGGAAAGGGACTGGGAGGGGCTGGTGGGACAGGAAGCTGGAAGCGCGCGCGCGTTGGGTGCTCGATCCTCTGGTGGCGGTGGGGCCGCTGCGGTTCGGGATGGACCACGACGAGGTGAAGGCGGCCCTGGGCGGCGAATGGAACGGCGGCGGACAGCGCACGGCCGACGGATGGCGCTGGACTCCGTACGACGGTGATTGCGTGATTGCCGTTTACGACCAGGACGGCTGCTTGGTCGCGGTTGAGATCGATGCCAAGGGGGGCCCATTCGTCCGGCTCGACGACGTCGAACTGATCGGCCGGGTCCCCTCTGATGCCCGCACCGAGATCTTGGGCCTCGCGGCCCGGCGGGGGGCCGCGGTGGGGACGAACCGCAGCGGGGATCCGCAGATCGCAGCGTGGGGCGTCTCCATGTCCGCCGAACAGGAGTGGGGGCGGCTACGCGACGGATACCCCGAGCGGAAGGACGCCGTGATCACCACTGCCCTGTTTACCGCCCCCGGAGTCACCGACGATAGGGCTGCCTCCGTCATCAAGGGGCATGATGTCCGTGACCTGGTCGCGAACCCGGGAGCCTGGCCCGTGACGCCTGGCCACGAACGCCCCTGCTGGGAGTGGAACCCGCTGGAGCACGTGGGGCCGCTCCGGTTCGGGATGAGTCCGCACCAGGTGGCCGCTGCCCTCGGCGGCGAGACCCCGGCCGGACGGACGGGCGCTTTCCCGTTCTGGTTCTGGAAGGAGTCCGGCCAGTGGTCCCTCCACACCGACCACTTCGAGCGCGCCGGTGTCACCGCCCAGTACTGGTATCCGGAAGGCGTTCCGGAGCTGGGCGCCGTGACCGTGCACGGCCGTACCGGACCCCAGCTCCACTACGAGGGCATTCCGCTGGTCGGCATCACGCCCTCCGTCCTTGACGCGGCCATCATCCAGCACGTCGAAGACCAGGACCTGGGCCTGCGGTTCAGCCCGAACGGAGCGGCGGTGCCCGACGGGCCCAACCTGTACCTGGACACGGCCAGGGCGGAGGACAGCTCGGTGAGCGAACCGACCTTCTACGCTGAGGATTATCAGATCTGACCCTGCACGGCGCACGATGCAGCCCGAGGGCTGCTCAGGCCCAGCCCAACCCGCTGCACTTCCTCTTCACCCCTCGCATGATGCTTCGCACCGCGCTCCCCCAGCTCAAGGACGGTCTGGCCTTCGCCGACGCCCACCGCTGGTTCATCGCCTGCGTGCTCCACCGCCTCCACCTCCAGCAGCGCTACGGCACTGACTACAAGGTCGCCACCTCCGGCGGCAGCGGAAACCTCACCGTCGGCTACACCTACGACCGCGACGGCAACCTGCTCACCCAGACCGACGCCTCCGGCACCCTCACCTACACCTACGACGGACTCGGCCGGGAAGCCACCCGCGCCGTCGCCGACGGTGCCGCCTACACCCAGGGCTACGACCCGGCCGGCAACCTCAAGACGCTTACCGACCCGAACGGCACCACCACCTACGGCTACGACGCGGCCAACCACCTCACCTCACTGAAGGACCCGACGGGCGCGAGCACCACCTTCACCTACGACGAGGATGGCAACCGCACCGCCACCAAACTCCCCGGCGGCACCACCCAGAGCGCCCAGTGGGACAACGCCGACCGCCCCACCCAGATCAAGGCGACCACCTCGACCGGCACGCTGGTCACCTACAACTACAGCTAC
>NZ_WWKH01000296.1:0-6851 GCF_009865595.1 Streptomyces sp. SID1328
GGCCCCGGCGAAGCCGGCCCCGGCGCCCGCGGCCAAGCCGAAGGCCGCCGCCGCGCCCGCCACGGAGGCCCCCGAGGGCCCCGAGTACGTGACGCTGCGCGGTCCGTCCGCGGCCGTGGCGAAGAACATGAACGCCTCGCTGGAGCTGCCGACGGCCACCTCGGTCCGCGCGGTCCCGGTGAAGCTGCTGTTCGACAACCGCATCGTCATCAACAACCACCTCAAGCGCGCCCGCGGCGGGAAGATCTCCTTCACGCACCTCATCGGGTTCGCCATGGTGCAGGCCATCAAGGCCATGCCGGCGATGAACCACTCGTTCGGCGAGAAGGACGGCAAGCCGACCCTGGTCAAGCCGCCGCACGTGAACCTCGGTCTGGCCATCGACCTGGTGAAGCCCAACGGCGACCGCCAGCTCGTCGTCGCGGCCATCAAGAAGGCCGAGACGCTGAACTTCTTCGAGTTCTGGCAGGCCTACGAGGACATCGTCCGCCGCGCCCGCGAGGGCAAGCTCACGATGGACGACTTCACCGGTGTCACGGTCTCCCTGACCAACCCCGGCGGCCTCGGCACCGTGCACTCCGTGCCGCGCCTGATGCCCGGCCAGTCCGTGATCATGGGCGTCGGCTCCATGGACTACCCGGCGGAGTTCCAGGGCACCAGCCAGGACACCCTGAACAAGCTCGGCGTCTCCAAGGTCATGACGCTCACGTCGACCTACGACCACCGGGTCATCCAGGGCGCCGCCTCCGGCGAGTTCCTGCGCCAGGTCGCGAACCTTCTCCTCGGCGAGAACGGCTTCTACGACGACATCTTCGAGGCGCTGCGCATCCCCTACGAGCCGGTCCGCTGGCTCAAGGACATCGACGCCAGCCACGACGACGACGTCACCAAGGCCGCCCGTGTCTTCGAGCTGATCCACTCCTACCGGGTCCGCGGCCACGTCATGGCCGACACCGACCCGCTGGAGTACCAGCAGCGCAAGCACCCCGACCTGGACATCACCGAGCACGGGCTCACCCTGTGGGACCTGGAGCGCGAGTTCGCCGTCGGCGGCTTCGCCGGCAAGTCGATGATGAAGCTGCGCGACATCCTGGGCGTGCTGCGCGACTCGTACTGCCGCACCACCGGCATCGAGTTCATGCACATCCAGGACCCCAAGCAGCGCAAGTGGATCCAGGACCGCGTCGAGCGCCCGCACTCCAAGCCGGAGCGCGAGGAGCAGCTGCGCATCCTGCGCCGCCTGAACGCCGCCGAGGCGTTCGAGACGTTCCTGCAGACCAAGTACGTCGGCCAGAAGCGGTTCTCGCTGGAGGGCGGCGAGTCCGTCATCCCGCTGCTGGACGCGGTCATCGACTCGGCCGCCGAGTCGCGCCTGGACGAGGTCGTCATCGGCATGGCCCACCGCGGCCGGCTGAACGTGCTCGCCAACATCGTCGGCAAGTCGTACGCGCAGATCTTCCGGGAGTTCGAGGGCAACCTCGACCCGAAGTCGATGCACGGCTCCGGTGACGTGAAGTACCACCTGGGCGCCGAGGGCACCTTCACCGGGCTGGACGGCGAGCAGATCGCGGTCTCGCTGGTCGCCAACCCCTCGCACCTGGAGGCGGTCGACCCGGTCCTGGAGGGCGTCGCCCGCGCCAAGCAGGACATCATCAACAAGGGCGGCACGGACTTCACCGTGCTGCCGGTGGCGATCCACGGCGACGCGGCCTTCGCGGGCCAGGGCGTGGTGGCCGAGACCCTGAACATGTCGCAGCTGCGCGGCTACCGCACCGGCGGCACGGTCCACATCGTCATCAACAACCAGGTCGGCTTCACCGCCGCCCCGGAGTCCTCGCGCTCCTCGATGTACGCCACGGACGTGGCCCGCATGATCGAGGCCCCGATCTTCCATGTGAACGGCGACGACCCGGAGGCCGTGGTCCGCGTCGCGCGGCTCGCCTTCGAGTTCCGTCAGGCGTTCAACAAGGACGTGGTGATCGACCTCATCTGCTACCGCCGCCGCGGTCACAACGAGTCGGACAACCCGGCCTTCACCCAGCCGCTGATGTACGACCTGATCGACAAGAAGCGCTCGGTGCGCAAGCTGTACACCGAGTCCCTCATCGGCCGCGGTGACATCACGCTGGAGGAGGCCGAGCAGGCGCTCCAGGACTACCAGGGCCAGCTCGAGAAGGTCTTCACCGAGGTCCGCGAGGTCACCTCGCAGCCGGCGCAGGGCGAGTCCCAGCCGCCCAAGGACGGCTTCCCGGCGGCGGTCCCGACCGCGATCTCCGCGGAGGTCGTCAAGCGGATCGCCGAGTCCCAGGTCAACGTCCCGGACAACATCACCGTCCACCCGCGGCTCCAGCCGCAGCTCCAGCGCCGGGCGGCGATGGTGGAGGACGGCACGATCGACTGGGGCATGGGCGAGACCCTGGCCATCGGTTCGCTGCTGCTGGAGGGCACCCCGGTCCGCCTGGCGGGCCAGGACTCCCAGCGCGGCACCTTCGGCCAGCGCCACGCGGTGCTCATCGACCGGGAGACCGGCGAGGAGTACACCCCGCTGCAGTACCTCTCCGAGGACCAGGCGCGGCTGAACGTCTACAACTCCCTGCTCTCCGAGTACGCGGCGATGGGCTTCGAGTACGGCTACTCGCTGGCCCGCCCGGACGCGCTGGTGATGTGGGAAGCGCAGTTCGGCGACTTCGTCAACGGCGCGCAGACGGTCGTCGACGAGTTCATCTCCTCGGCCGAGCAGAAGTGGAACCAGACCTCCGGTGTGGTCCTGCTGCTGCCGCACGGTTACGAGGGCCAGGGCCCGGACCACTCCTCGGCCCGTCCGGAGCGGTTCCTGCAGCTCTGCGCGCAGAACAACATGACGGTCGCCATGCCGACCTCGCCGGCGAACTATTTCCACCTGCTGCGCTGGCAGGTCCACAACCCGGACCACAAGCCGCTGATCGTCTTCACCCCGAAGTCGATGCTGCGTCTGAAGGCGGCGGCCTCGAAGGCGGAGGAGTTCACCTCCGGCGAGTTCCGCCCGGTCATCGGCGACGACACGGTCGACCCGGCCGCCGTCCGCAAGGTCGTCTTCTGCTCCGGCAAGGTCTACTACGACCTGGAGGCCGGCCGGCAGAAGCGCGGCGCCACGGACACGGCGATCATCCGCATCGAGCGGCTGTACCCGCTGCCCGGCGCCGAGGTCCAGGCCGAGGTCAACAAGTACCCGAACGCCGAGAAGTACCTCTGGGTGCAGGAGGAGCCGGCGAACCAGGGTGCGTGGCCGTTCATCGCGCTCAACCTGATCGACCACCTGGACCTGGCCGTCGGTGCCGATGTCCCGGCGGGCGAGCGCCTGCGCCGCATCTCGCGCGCGCACGGCTCCTCCCCGGCGGTGGGCTCCGCCAAGCGCCACCAGGCGGAGCAGGAGCAGCTGGTGAACGAGGTCTTCGAGGCGTGACCTCCGCCCGCTGAGCAGCACTGAGCAGCGCTGAAAGGCCCGCCCCCCGGATCCGGTCCGGGGGGCGGGCCTTTTTCGTCCCCTCAGCTGGCCTGGGGCTCGAAGTCCCAGTACGGGCGGTTGCGGGAGCGGGCGGAGATGGTGTGGACGTGCTGGGGGCCGAGGGTGGCCGCGAGGTCGGACAGGGCCTCCTGTTCGACCTTCTCCGCCTGCTGGCGGTCGCGCAGCGCGCGCAGGTCGGCCGCGTAGGCGACGCGGGCGGTCAGGGTGAGGGGGTGGGTGCGGCCGAGGGTGTCGGTGGCACGCAGGATGGTGATCTGGCTGAGGTCGGCGGCGGCCTCGGTGTCCCCGACCAGGTTGCGCAGCGCGGCCGCGTTGACGGCGCAGCCGAGGGCGTAGGGGTGGGTCTCCCCCAGCGCGGCGGTCATGTCGGCGAGGCTCTGCTCGATCAGTACGTGGGCGTGGTCGCGTTCGCCGACGCTGCGCAGCACCAGCGCGTGGTTGGCGCGGGCGCCGATGATGAAGGGGTGGCCCTCGGGCAGCAGCAGTTCGTAGCGGGCGAGGACGGACTCGCTGGCCTCGCGGGCCTGGTCGATGTCGCCGTGCTCGCGGGCGAAGCAGCTCTGGCTGACGGCGGCGGCCAGGGTGTGCGTGTGGCTGTCCCCGAGCTTGCGCTCCAGCCCCTCCAGGACGCGGGTGAGCAGTTCGCCCGCCCCGGCCCGGTCCCCGCCGCGCAGCCGGCACAGCGCGAGGTTGTGCTCGGCGCGCAGGGTGTTCTGGTTGTCCGGGCCCATGACGATGCGGTACTCGCGGACGTTCTTGGTCTGGATCGACTCGGCCTCGGCGTAGCGGCCCAGCAGGCGCAGGTCGACCGCGTAGGAGACCTCGGAGAACAGGGTCCAGGGGTGGCGGCCCTTGAGGAGCTGGCGGCGGGCCTCCAGGGTTCGGGTGTCGAAGCCGCGCGCCTGCTCGTAGCGCCCGAGGAGGCGCAGGGTGAAGCCGAGGTTGTTCTGGGCGTTGAGGGTGCGCGAGTCGTGCTCGCCGAACAGCTCGCGGTAGGTGGGGTAGAGCCATTCGTCGAGTTCGAGGGCCGCGTCGTACTGGCCGAGTTCACGCAGGTCGGCGGCGAGTCCGCCGGCCATCCGGAGGTGGTCGAGGTCGTGTTCGCCGCGTTCGGCGAGGAGTTGCTCGCGGGCGGCCCGGTCGATGGCCTCGGTCTCCTGGAAGCGGCCGGCCGAGCGCAGCAGGTTGGCGTAGTGGTAGGTCACCTCCCAGACGCGGGGGTGGGACTCGCCGAGCAGCTCGCGCCAGGTGGCGAGGGCGCGGCCGCCGAGGTTGACGCCCGCGGTGTACTCCCCCGCGAACAGCATGTACCGCAGGCAGTTGAGCACCAGCCCCTGCACCCGGCGGTCCTTGCTGCGCAGCACGTCGGCGTACTTGAGGTGCGGGACGATCTCGGCGTACGCGTCCCAGTTGCGGGTGTCGGTGGGGCGGCCGGGGTCGGCTTCGGCGAGGGCGCGGCGGACCACCTCGATGAACTCTCTCCGGTCGGCCTCGGGCATGTCCTTGTGCACGATCTGGTGGACCATCCGGTGCAGGTAGACCGACTCGCCGGAGGCGACGGCCTCGTCCAGCGTGGCCTCGTGCGACTCCAGCCGGACCACGGAGTACTGGCGGAGCTGGTTGACGGCCTTGTTCCACAGCAGCGGGTCGTCCAGCAGCCCGGCGAGCTGTTCGGGCAGGTCGTCGTGGTTCATCTCCTTCAGCAGCCTGACCGGGATGAAGCCGGGGGCGAAGAAGGTGCACAGCCGCAGCAGGTCGACGGACTCGGGGACGGTCTCGCGGAGCTTGTTCAGCAGTATCGACCAGGCCGTCTGGAAGGCGAGCGGGAAGTCCGCGGACACCTTGACCACGTCCTGGTCGATCCCGCCGTCCAGCAGGGCGATGTACTCCTCCACCGAGAGGTCGGAGTCGTTGAGCCAACCCGCGGTCTGGTCCAGCAGCAGCGGCAGGTCCTCCAGCGCCTGGGCGAGCTGGTCGGCGTCGGGTTCGGTGAGCCGGGGCGCGCGGCGGCGGATGAAGGCGACCGACTCGTCGCGGCCGTAGACGGGGACTTCGAGGAGCTTGCTGTTGTGCTCGCCCCACTCGGGGTTGCGGGAGGTGATGAGGACGTGGCCGGGGCCGGTGGGGACGAGGTCCCAGATCTGGTCGGGTTCGTCGGCGCCGTCCAGCACGAGCAGCCAGCGGGAGTACGGGGTGCCCCGGCGCAGCGCGTCGCGGACGGCGCGCAGCCGCTCGCCGTACTCGGCGCCGGTGGACAGGCCGAGTTTGGGGGCGAGTTCGGCGAGGAGGCGGCGGTAGCTGACGCGTTTCTCGGCGTTGACCCACCACACCACGTCGTACTCGGAGCCGAAGCGGTAGACGTACTCGGCGGCGAGCTGGGTCTTGCCGACGCCGGACATGCCGTGCAGGGTGAGCACGCCGGCACCGGGGTCGCTGCCCTGGAGCAGGTGGTAGGCGTCGTTGAGCAGCGGCTCGCGGCCGGTGAAGCGGGTGTTGCGGCGCGGCACCCCGCCCCACACGTCGGGCATGGCGGCCGGGAAGCGGGGCGCCAGGCGGCCCGCGTCGTCGGCCGGGCGGGTGTCGTGGGGCAGGTCGAGGCGGTCCAGCAGACGGCGTACGGCCTCGTCGGCGCCCATGTTGGTGAGGTCGACGGGGGCGAGCGCGGCGACGGCGGAGGGCAGCGGGGCGTTGGTGACGGAGACGGCGGCGAACCGGCCCGGATCGGCACCGACGACCTCGCGCAGGGCCGCGTTCCACTCGTCGTGGGTGCGCGGGCCGAGCTGGAAGTACCACTCGCTGACCACGATCAGGGTGCGGCCCTCGGCGAGGGTGAGGTCGCGCAGCAGGTCGGTGAGGGGCTGGTCCGGGGGCGCGTCCCAGCGCAGGTAGACCACTCTGAGGCCGCGTCGCTCCAGCCGGTCCCCGATCCAGGCGGCCCAGGCGCGGTTGAAGCCGGCGAAGCTGATGGTGACGGTCTGCCTCGCGGCCCCGTTCCCGCTCGGTGCCGGCGTACGGGATTCAGACATGCGGCGGCCTCCAGCACGTAGACAGGAAATCGTAGAACCTCGGCGCGGCCCTGGGGAGTACGGCGACCGCCGGAGACGAACGCCTCGGTGCGCCGATCTTCGCGCAGCGGGGGGTGTGAACCCGGCATTTCACCGGTTCGGGATCGGCGGCGTGGGGGGCTGTCGCTGCGCCCAGAGGGTGCGCACCGCCTTGACGTACGCCTGCGCGCGCGCCGTGTGCCCCCGTGGTGCGGGGCGGGCGGAGAGCCGTTCGTGGGCGGCGGCCATGCCGTCGACGAAGCGGCGTCCGGCGGGGGTGAGGTCGGGTGAGGCGACGAGCG
>NZ_WWKH01000297.1:0-7329 GCF_009865595.1 Streptomyces sp. SID1328
CACGGGCCGGGGCTCCCGGCTCCTCGGCTACCCCGCGCCGCCGGTGCGCGATCCTGCCCACGCCGGAGCCCGAGGTCGCGGGCGCGCCACCCCGGCCGATCTACGGATGCATCCTCGCCCCCTTCACCACCTTGTCCACCCCGCCCTTGGGCCCGTACACCGCCAGCCCCACCAGATCCAGATCGGCCGTCGGTACGGCCCGGACCGCCGCTCGGTTGTCCGTGTCGTTGCCCGTCGAGAAGAGGTCGGCCGTGAAGATCGCGCGGGGCAGGGCCCGGGTCAGGGTCCGGGTGTGGGCCGCCTTCAAGACCTCCTTCGTCGCCTCGAAGACCAGTACCGGCTGGCGGAACATCGGGAGGTAGGCGATGCCGTCGGCGTCCTCGTACGGTGCGCCGATCACCTCGGGTACCTGGCTGCCCAGGCCGCTGACCAGGAACGACGTGACGTTGAGGCGTTGCCAGGGGGCGAGGTCGTCGCGGAGGAGTACGGCGATCTTGGTGTCGAAACGCAGGGGCTGTTCGTCCATGCCCCGAGACTGCCGACCACGCCCCGCCCGGGTCTTGTACGTTTCTTGCGTGGCCGCTGACCAGCCGGAAGTCTCCGCGTGGCGCCCCTCGGTACCGGGGGTCGTGGAGGTCTTCCACGCCCGGTTCACCGAGTACGCGTACCCGATGCACGTGCACGACGCCTGGACGCTGCTGATCGTGGACGACGGCGCCGTACGGTACGACCTCGACCGGCACGAGCACGGCACCCCGCGCGACACCGTCACCCTGCTGCCCCCGCACGTCCCGCACAACGGCTCCCCCGCCACCCCGCACGGCTTCCGCAAGCGGGTGCTGTACCTGGACGGCAGCCGGCTCAGCCATGATCTGATCGGCCCCGCCGTCGACCAGCCCGACCTGAGGGACCCTGGACTGCGCAAGCGGGTGGGTCAACTGCACCGCGCCCTCGCCAGTCCGGGGGACGAACTGGCCGCGGAGAGCGGGCTCGTGCTCGTCGGTGAGCGCCTCAGAGACCATCTGCGTCACCGCGATCCCGAACCCCCGCGCGCCGACCCCCTGTTGGCCCGCCGGCTCCGCGAACTCCTCGACGAGCACCTCACCGACGGCCTCACCCTCACCGCGGCGGCCGCACTGCTGCACGCCCATCCCGCGCACTTGGTAAGGGCGTTCAGCGCCGCGTACGGCATCGCCCCGCACCGCTACCTGACCTCGCGAAGAGTCGGCAGGGCCAGGCGGCTGCTGCTGGACGGGCTGGCGCCGGGCGAGGTGGCGGTGGCGTCCGGCTTCTACGACCAGGCCCATCTGACCCGCCACTTCAAGAAGTTGGTCGGGGTCACACCGGGCCGCTACCGCAACGGCGCCTGAGCCGGGCTCAGTCGCGTTCGATCAGGTGGGTGAAGGCGTCCAGGTTGCGCGTGGACTCCCCGCGCGAGACGCGCCACGCGTGCTCGCGGCGGATCGCGGAGGCGTACCCCAGTTCCAGCAGGGTGTTGAAGGCACCGTCGGCCGCTTCGAGGATCTGTCCGAGCAGGCGGTCGACCTCCTCGGGGGTGACGGCGGCGAGCGGGAGACGGGCGGTGACATAGACGTCACCGAGCTGGTCGACCGCGTAACTCACGCCGTACAGCTTGAGGTTGCGCTCCAGGAGCCAGCGGTGGACGCCCGCCTCGTTCTCGTCGGGGTGCCGGATGACGAAGGCGTTGACGGAGAGGGTGTGGCGGCCCACCAGCAGCGAGACGGTGGTGGAGAGCTTGGCGGTGCCGGGGAGTTTGACCACGTAGGAGCCCGGTTCGGGGTTCTCCCATTCCAGCTCGGCGTCCTTCAGCGCGTCCTGAAGGGTGCGCGCGGCCCGTTCCGTCGCCTCGGTGTCAGCCATGCTGCGAGCGTACGCGACGGCGGTGGGACTGGGTCGCGGCCGCGTACACGTCGGCGGTGGCGGCGGCGGAGGCGTCCCAGCCGAAACCGAGGGCGTGCCGGGCCGCGGCCGCGCCCATGCGGCCGGGCAGGCCGGGGTCGTCGGCGAAGCGGCACAGCACCCGCGCGTAGTCGGAGGGGTCGTGGCCCTGGACGAGAAAGCCGGTCTCGCCGTCGCGCACGGCCACCGGCAGGCCGCCGACGGAGGCGGCGATGACCGGCGTGCCGGCCGCCTGCGCCTCGATGGCGACGAGCCCGAAGGACTCGCTGTAGGACGGCATGACCAGCACGGACGCGGCCCGGAACCAGTCCGCGAGCTGCTCCTGCCCGACCGGCGGCCGGAACCGTACGACGTCCGCGATGCCGAGCCGCGCGGCGAGCTTCTGCAGTCCCTCCGGCTTGGCGAGCCCGCTGCCGCTGGGCCCGCCCACGACGGGCACGACGATGTTCCGGCGCAGCTCGGGGCGCTCGTCCAGCAGGTGGGCGACGGCGCGGAGCAGCACGTCGGGGGCCTTGAGGGGCTGTATGCGGCCCGCGAAGAGCGGTATGAGCGCGTCCTGGGGCAGGCCGAGGCGGGCGCGGGCGGCGGCGCGGCCGTCGAGCGGGCGGAAGCGGTCGAGGTTGACGCCGGGGTGGACGACGGCGACCTTCGCGGGGTCGGCCTCGTAGTGCCGGACCAGCTCCGCGGCCTCCTCGGCGGTGTTGGCGATGAGGCGGCGGGCGGCGGAGACGATCTGGGTCTCACCGATGACGCGGGCGGCGGGCTCGGGCGTGTCGCCGGTGGCCAGGCTGGCGTTCTTGACCTTGGCCATGGTGTGCATGGCGTGCACCAGGGGGACGCCCCAGCGCTGGGCGGCGAGCCAGCCGACGTGGCCGGAGAGCCAGTAGTGGGAGTGGACGAGGTCGTAGTAGCCGGGGCGGTGGCCGGCCCACGCCTGCATCACACCGTGGGTGAAGGCGCAGAGCTGGGCGGGCAGCTCCTCCTTGGCCAGGCCCTCGTAGGGGCCCGCGTCGACGTGCCGGACGAGGACGCCGGGGGCCAGCTCGACCTTGGGGGCGAGGTCTTTGGAGGTGGCCCGCGTGAAGATCTCGACCTCGATGCCGAGGGCGGCCAGCCGCTGGGCCAGCTCCACGATGTAGACGTTCATCCCGCCCGCGTCGCCGGTGCCGGGCTGGTGGAGCGGCGAGGTGTGCACGGAGAGCATGGCGACCCTGCGTGGCCTGCGGTGCAGCCTCAGCCGCGGAGCGGTTGCCGGGGAGCGACGCCCGAGCCTGCTGACGTACTGGCTCACTGGGCTTCCTCCTCGCTCGGGCACGCCTGCCAGAGGACCGTCCGAGTCCTCCGAGGGGTGCAACAGCGGAGGGGGTTCTTCCCATTTCCCGATCAAGCGGTTTTACCCAATCATGACCCGTACTCGCTCAACTGTTCGGCCGGAGGTCGTCACCCCGCCCGCTTACCCTCATAGACATGGCATCCCGCACGACCCGCCCCGTAGGCACGGTGACGCGCGGGACGACCAACCCCAACCGGCTGCGCCGCATGGACCGCTGGATCGCGGCCACGCACGGCGCCGAACTGCTGCGCGCGGCCGATCCGCTGGCCATCGACCTCGGGTACGGGGCCGCGCCGTGGACCGCTGTCGAGCTGCTCGGCAGGCTCCGTACGGTCGCCCCGCACGCGCGCGTGGTCGGCGTCGAGATCGAACCGGAGCGGGTCGCCGCGGCGAAGCCGTACGAGCGTGAGGGGCTCACCTTCCGGCACGGCGGCTTCGAGATCCCGGTGCCCGGCCGGCCGCTGCTGATCCGGGCCGCCAATGTGCTGCGGCAGTACGACGAGGAGCAGGTCGCCGCCGTGTGGCAGGGGCTGTGCGCGCGGCTGGCCCCGGCGGGCGACGGCTCACGCGGCGGGCTGCTGGTGGAGGGCACCTGCGACGAGATCGGGCGGCGGCACGTCTGGGTCGCGCTCGGTCCGAAGGGGCCGCGCACGATCACCTTCGCCACCCGGCTCGGCTCGCTGGAGCGCCCCTCCGACCTGGCCGAACGGCTGCCGAAGGCGCTGATCCACCGCAACGTGCCGGGCGAGCCGGTGCACGCCTTCCTGCGCGACTTCGACCGCGCCTGGGCCGCCGCCGCGCCCTACGCCTCTTACGGTGCCCGCCAGCGCTGGCTGCGCACGGTCCGGGATCTGCGGGCCGACTGGCCGGTGACGGACGGTCCGGCGCGCTGGCGGCAGGGGGAAGTGACGCTGGCGTGGGAGGCGTTGGCGCCGCGCTGACGCCGGTTCACCTGACACTGTTCACCTGTTCGAGGGAATCGCACGGAATCCGGGAATCGGGGGGAACGATCTCCGGGTGCGGTACGTCAGACGGGCGGGAAGATCGCGGGGAGGCGTGGGGCGCCGGGGGATGTACGACTTCGTACGACCTCTGTCACTTCGCGCGGGATCGTGGCACGATCCTGCGGACGGACCGTAAGTTACTGACGGTAAATCAGCTTGGGGGGACTGTTATGGCTCGGGGCAAGCGCGGGCTGCTCGCCGCCGCCGTGACCGTGGTGTGTGCGGTGACCGTACTGGCGGTGCCGGGTACGGCGTTCGCATCGGTACCGGCGGGACCTGCCGACCCCTCCCCGACGCCATCCGCGAGCGCGACGCCCGCACCCGCCGTCACGCCGGCCCCCGCACCCGACGCCGAGCTGGAGAAGGTCCGCGCGCGGCTCGACGGGCTGTACCACGACGCGGCCGTCGCCACCGACGCCTACAACGCGGCCGAGGAGAAGACGCGCAAGCAGTCCGTCCAGCTGGCCCGGCTGGAGAAGCGGACCGACGCGGCCCGCAAGAAGCTGGCCGAGCTGAAGGACCAGGCGGGCGCCGCCGCGCGGGCCCAGTACCGGGACAGCGGGATGCCGCCCATGGCGCGGTTCCTGCTCAGCGACAACCCGGAGCACTTCGCGGACGGCGCCGGCACCCTGCTGAACGGCGCACGGGCCACCAAGAAGCTGATCGCCGAGACGGACCGCGTCGAGCGGGAGCTGAAGCGGGACACCGACGACGCGGCCGCGCGCTGGAAGAAGCTGGAGCGGGACCGCAAGGACAAGGACGCCGCCCGGAAGACGGTCCAGGCGCGGATCAAGGACGCCGAGAAGCTCGAGTCGCGGCTGGAGAAGAAGGAGAAGGAGCGGCTGGCCGAGCTGGAGCGGCAGGCCGCCCGCAAGGCGCAGACCGCCTGGCTGGACACCGGCGTCCTGAAGAAGAAGGCCGACACGGCGAGCGCCACCGTCACCTCCGCCGGGGCCAGGGCCGTCGCCTTCGCCACCGCCCAGCTCGGCAAGCCGTACGTCTGGGGAGCCGAGGGCCCCGACTCCTTCGACTGCTCCGGCCTGACCTCCCAGGCCTGGGCCGACGCGGGCACGCTGATCCCGCGCACCTCCCAGGAGCAGTGGAAGCAGCTCCGCCACGTGGACGTGACCGAGATGCGCCCCGGTGACCTCATCATCTACTTCGCCGACGCCACCCACGTCGGGATGTACGTCGGCGACGGCAAGATCATCCACGCCCCGCGACCGGGCCGTACGGTCACCGTCGCGGGCGCGGGCACCATGCCGATCCTGGGGGTCGTACGCCCGGACGCGTGACCGGCGCCACACCCCGCCCCGCCCTGTGACCAACGGCACGCGGGCGGGCTGGAACCAAGTGAGCTTCGTCATCCCGCGCCCCCTGCCGCCCCGCCCAACTGCCGTACGGGGCAGGGCATATGACGGCGGTCTACGCGATACGGACGCCGCGCGCCCCATTCCATCGGGGCGGCCGATGCCGCTAGGGTCACCCGACGGCGTTACGAGGACCCTCGGCGCCGCCGTGCCCTCGGGGGGAGGGAAGGAAACCAGGACATGCCCGTACCCGTACCGCGGCAGAGAGCAGTCCCGGCCGCCGAGTGCGGTCCGGCGCAGGTTTCGGCCGTAGCCCTCACCGAAGAGGCGCACCGTGACACCGCTGCCCTCGGCGCGGCGCTCACCGTGCTGCTCGTCGAGGACGACCCGTCCGGCGCGCTCGTCCCCGACCTGCGGGACTCGGCCGGCCGGCCGATCCGCGTACGTACCGCCCGCAACCTCACCGAGGCGGGGCGGCTGCTCACCCCCGACGTCAACTGCATCCTGCTCGACCTCGCCCTCCCGGCCGCCGGCTGCGCCGACACCGAGGACGGCGACGAGCTGGCCGTGCTCCGTCAGGTGCTGGAGCTGGCGCCCCGGCACGCCGTGATCGCGCTGACCGCCTCCGGCGACGCCGAGCGCGGGGCGGAGGCCGTGCGCGTGGGCGCCCAGGACTATCTCTTCCGCGACGAGCTGGACAGCCGGCTGCTGAGCCGCGCCATCCGGTACGCCGTGGAGCGCAAGCGTTCCGACACCGCCGAGCGGCGGCTCGCGGAGGGCCGGCTGCGGGCGCAGGAGAACCGGCGCCTGGAGCGCGGGCTGCTGCCGACGCCGCTGCTGGAGGGTGCCGCGCTGCGGTTCGCCGCGCGCTACCGCCCCGGCCGCTCGCGCGCGCTGCTCGGCGGCGACTTCTACGACGCGGTCCGCACCCCGGACGGCACCGTGCACGCCATGATCGGCGACGTCTGCGGCCACGGCCCGGACGAGGCCGCGCTCGGCGTGGAGCTGCGGATCGCCTGGCGGGCGCTGACCCTGGCGGGACTGTGCGGGGACGACCTGCTGGGGACGCTGCAGGAGGTGCTGGAGCACGAGCGCTCGGACGAGGAGATCTTCGCGACCCTCTGCACGGTGGACATCGCGCCCGACGGCCGCCGCGCGGGCCTCTGCCTCGCCGGGCACCCCGCCCCGCTGCTGATCCGTCCCGGCGCGACCGCGGTGCCCCGTCTGCTCCCCTTCGACAACAACGGCCCCGCCCTCGGGCTCCTCCCCGGCGCCCGCTGGCCCCGCACCCAGGTCGAGCTGGGCGCCGAGTGGAGCCTCATGCTCTACACCGACGGCCTCATAGAAGGCCGCACCTCCCCCGGCGGCCCCCGCCTCGGCCAGGACGGCATGGTCGACATGATCCACCGCCAGCTCTCCGAGGGTTTGCGCGGAGAGGAGCTCCTCCGGGCCGCGGTCAGCGAGGTCCGCCGCCTGAACGGCGACGAGCTGACGGACGACGTCGCGGTGGTCCTGCTGGACCGGGTGGCGTAGAGGGCTGTACGGGAAGCGACGGCGCTCGCTGCCCGGCCACCGTGCTCCGGGAGGACCGGGTGGCACAGGGCCCCTGCCGGGATGGGCGGGCGCCCGCTGCCCTGACGTCCACGCCAGCCGGCGTGGCGCTGCCGGACCGTGGCCTGGGGACCCAGTGAGCCGCAGGCGGCAGCCCTGGGCCCGGCGGGCCGACCCGGCCGGAGCCGGCGGAGCCGTCAGCGGCCGCCGT
>NZ_WWKH01000298.1:0-8960 GCF_009865595.1 Streptomyces sp. SID1328
CCACAGCCGAGCCTCGCTTCATCGCTCGCGCGTGCGCGTCCCCCTCGTTCGGCTGCGGGCCCGTGGGGGCCGGTCGCGCAGTTCCCCGCGCCCCTGGGGAACCACAGCCGAGCCTCGCTTCATCGCTCGCGCGTGCGCGTCCCCCTCGTTCGGCTGCGGGCCCGTGGGGGCCGGTCGCGCAGTTCCCCGCGCCCCTGGGGAACCACAGCCGAGCCTCGCTGAATCGTTCTCCCACTTGGCTGCGGGCAGTCGGGGCGTGGGAGGTGCCCCCGGGCCGCGGGCGAACGACAGCCCCCGGCGCCTGCACAGAGGGCCGGGGGCTGCTCATGTTCGCTTACGCCTGCGGCAGGCGGTCCAGCTGGGACCGGAGGCGGAGCATGTCCTCCTCGGCCTTGGCCAGGCGGGTGCGGATCTTGTCGACGACCGCGTCCGGGGCCTTCGCGAGGAACGCCTCGTTGCCGAGCTTGGCCGTGGCGGCCGCCTTTTCCTTCTCCGCGGCCGCGAGATCCTTCGCGAGACGCTTGCGTTCGGCGGCGACGTCGATCGTGCCGGAGAGGTCGAGGGCGACCTCGGCGCCGGCGACCGGAAGGGTGGCCGTGGCCGTGAAGGAGTCGCCCTCGGGCTGCAGGCGGAGGAGCTGACGGATGGCCGCCTCGTGCGGAGCGAGCGCCGTACCGGTCAGCGTGAGCCGCGCGGGCACCCGCTGGCCCGGCTGGAGGCCCTGGTCAGCGCGGAAGCGGCGCACCTCGGTGATGACCGACTGGAGGGACTCGATCTCCCGCTCGGCCGAAGCGTCCCGGAAGCCGGAGTCGGAGGGCCAGTCGGCGATGACCAGCGACTCCCCGCCCGTCAGCGTCGTCCACAGCGTCTCCGTGACGAACGGAACCACCGGGTGCAGCAGCTTCAGCGTGACGTCGAGGACCTCGCCCAGCACCCGCTTGGAGACCTCGGCCGCCTCCCCGCCCGCCTGGAAGGTCGTCTTGGACAGCTCGACGTACCAGTCGAAGACCTCGTCCCACGCGAAGTGGAACAGCGCGTCCGACAGCTTGGCGAACTGGTAGTCCTCGTAGTACGCGTCGACCTCGGCCACGACCGAGTTGAGGCGGGAAAGAATCCACCGGTCGGTGGCGGACATCGCGGACGCGTCCGGCAGCGGCCCCTCGATCGTCGCGCCGTTCATCAGCGCGAACCGGGTCGCGTTCCAGATCTTGTTGGCGAAGTTCCGCGAGCCCTGGACCCAGTCCTCGCCGATCGGCACGTCGACACCGGGGTTGGCGCCGCGGGCGAGCGTGAAGCGGAGCGCGTCGGAGCCGTACTTGTCCATCCAGTCCAGCGGGTTGACCGCGTTGCCGAAGGACTTCGACATCTTCTTGCCGAACTGGTCGCGGACCATGCCGTGCAGGGCGATGGTGTGGAACGGCGGGGTGCCGTCCATCGCGTAGAGACCGAACATCATCATCCGGGCGACCCAGAAGAAGAGGATGTCGTAGCCGGTGACCAGGACGGAGTTCGGGTAGAACTTCGCGAGCGACTCGGTCTGCTCGGGCCAGCCCAGCGTGGAGAAGGGCCACAGGCCGGAGGAGAACCAGGTGTCGAGGACGTCGGTGTCCTGGTGCCAGCCCTCGCCGGCCGGCGGCTGCTCGTCGGGGCCGACGCAGACGACCTCGCCGTCGGGGCCGTACCAGACCGGGATGCGGTGGCCCCACCAGAGCTGGCGCGAGATGCACCAGTCGTGCAGGTTGTCGACCCAGTCGAAGTACCGCTTCTCCATCTCCTGCGGGTGGATCTTGACCTTGCCGTCGCGCACCGCGTCACCGGCGGCCTTGGCGAGCGGGCCGACCCTGACCCACCACTGCATGGACAGCCGCGGCTCGATGGTGGTCTTGCAGCGCGAGCAGTGGCCCACCGAGTGGACGTAGGGCCGCTTCTCGGCGACGATCCGGCCCTCGGCGCGCAGCGCGGCGACGATGGCGGAGCGGGCCTCCAGGCGGTCCAGGCCCTGGAAGGGGCCGGGGGTGGTGATGACCGCGTGCTCGTCCATGACGGTGATGGCCGGCAGGCCGTGGCGCTGGCCGATCTCGAAGTCGTTCGGGTCGTGCGCCGGGGTCACCTTGACGGCTCCGGTGCCGAACTCGGGGTCGACGTGCTCGTCGGCGACGACCGGGATGGAGCGGTCGGTCAGCGGCAGCCTGATCAGCTTGCCGATGAGGTGCTGGTACCGCTCGTCCTCGGGGTGGACGGCGACCGCGGTGTCTCCGAGCATCGTCTCGGCGCGGGTGGTGGCGACGACGATCGTCTCGTCGCCCTCGCCGTACTTCATGGAGACGAGCTCGCCGTCGTCGTCCTGGTACTCGACCTCGATGTCGGAGATCGCGGTGAGACAGCGCGGGCACCAGTTGATGATGCGCTCGGCGCGGTAGATCAGCTCGTCGTCGTAGAGGCGCTTGAAGATGGTCTGGACGGCCTTGGAGAGGCCCTCGTCCATGGTGAAGCGCTCACGGGACCAGGCGACGCCGTCACCGAGGCGGCGCATCTGGCCGGAGATCTGGCCGCCGGACTCGCTCTTCCACTGCCAGACGCGCTCGACGAACGCCTCACGGCCGAGGTCGTGGCGGGACTTGCCCTCCTTGCCCAGCTCGCGCTCGACGACGTTCTGGGTGGCGATGCCGGCGTGGTCCATGCCCGGCTGCCACAGGGTCTCGTAGCCCTGCATGCGCTTGCGGCGGGTCAGGGCGTCGATGATCGTGTGCTCGAAGGCGTGGCCCAGGTGCAGGCTGCCGGTGACGTTGGGCGGGGGGATGACGACGGTGAAGGGCGGCTTGTCGCTCTTCTCGTCGGCCTCGAAGTAGCCCCGCTCCACCCAGCGCTCGTACAGCGGCCCCTCTACGTCGGCCGGCGCGTACTGGGTCGGCAGTTCGGTCTCGGGCGCTGATGGCTGCTGCTGAGCGTTCTCGGTCACGGGGGTCAGTTTAGAGGTGCCGCGGGGTGCTCCCGAAACGCGTTTGTTCTGTAACGGTGCGGCCCCCGGTGCCACCCGTTCTCCGCCGCTGGGCAAGGATGGCGGCAACACCTGAACATCTGGAGGGGAACCCAGCCATGAGCAGCAACCAGCCGGGCCCGTACGGCGGACAGCCCCCGCAGCCGGGTCCTTACGGTCAGGCTGGTCAGCCCGGCCCCTACGGGCAGCAGCCCCCGGCCCAGCCGGGCCCCTACGGCAGCCCCGGACCGTACGGCCGGCCTCCGCAGGCGCCCCAGCCGGGCTACGGCTACCCGCAGTCCCCGCCGCCCCCGCCCGGTCCCCCGGCCCCGCCGCAGGCCCCCTACGGGTACCCGCAGCAGCAGGGCGTGCCCCAGCAGCCGGGCCCGTACGCCCAGCCCCAGCAGAACCCCTACGGGCAGCAGCCCCCGCAGGCCCCCTACGGGCAGGCCCCCTACGGCTCCCCGCAGCCGCCGGTGCAGGGGCGCAACAACTCCAGGCGGAACGGGCTGATCATCGGCGCGGTGGCCGTGGTGGCCGCCGTGGCGGTGGGCGTCTACGTCCTCGCCGGCGGCAGCGGCGGCGGCGATGTCGCCGACGACGGCCCGCACAAGCTCGTCACGCCCTCGACGGTGCTCTCGGAGTACAAGAAGGGCAAGAGCGACAACGGCGCGATGACCAAGGACGACCTGAAGGACGCCGAGAACTGGGGCGTCGAGGACCCGAAGGACGTCAGCGCCGAGTACGCGGCCGGGAACGTGGACAACCCGCTGAGCAAGAAGGTCATCGAGTTCGGCGGGGTGTACGGCAGGATCGCCGACCCGGAGAAGACCGTCGACGGGCTGTTCGCCTACATGAAGGACCAGAGCAGCAAGGACGCCGAGCACAAGTACAAGCTGATCGGTGAGCCCAAGCGCTACGAGCCGGAGGCGCTCGGGGACGCGGTCCTCAAGTGCCAGCAGGCCAAGGGCGACACCTCGGGCAGCGGCGAGGGCGTGCCCAAGGAGATGACGTTCTCCTTCTGCGTGTGGGGCGACCACAGCACCGTCGGCTTCGTGATGCCGATGGACATCGCCACCCTGGCGGCGGGCCGCAGCAGCGACCCGGCGCAGGACGCGGAGCTGACCGCCAAGTTCCGCTCGGCGGTGCGCGTCAAGGCGTGAGCCGGAGACACGCGGAAGGGCCCCGGCCGGTCGGCCGGGGCCCTTCTTGCTGCTCTGCGGGTCAGGCGGTCTTCTGCTCGCCCTGGCCGCGCCCGCGGGAGTCCCTCGGGATCAGCGTCGGGTTGACGTTGGAGTGCACCACGTCGGCCGTGATGACCACGCGGGCCACGTCCTTGCGGGACGGCACCTCGTACATCACCGACATCAGGACCTCCTCCATGATGGCGCGCAGGCCGCGCGCGCCGGTCTGGCGGAGGATGGCCTGGTCAGCGATGGCCTCCAGTGCCTCGCGCTCGAAGTCCAGCTCCACGCCGTCCAGCTCGAAGAGGCGCTGGTACTGCTTGACCAGGGCGTTGCGCGGCTCGACCAGGATCTTGAGCAGGGCCTCGCGGTCGAGGTTGTGCACCGAGGTGATGACCGGGAGGCGGCCGATGAACTCGGGGATCATCCCGAACTTCACCAGGTCCTCCGGCATGATGTCCTCGAAGATGTCCTTGGCCGCCAGCTCGCGCTTGGAGCGGATCGTGGCGCCGAAGCCGATGCCCTTGGCACCCGCCCGCGCCTCGATGATCTTCTCCAGGCCGGCGAAGGCACCGCCCACGATGAACAGCACGTTCGTCGTGTCGATCTGGATGAACTCCTGGTGCGGGTGCTTGCGTCCGCCCTGCGGCGGCACCGATGCGGTGGTGCCCTCCAGGATCTTCAGCAGCGCCTGCTGGACGCCCTCGCCGCTCACATCGCGGGTGATCGACGGGTTTTCGCTCTTCCGGGCGACCTTGTCGATCTCGTCGATGTAGATGATGCCCGTCTCGGCCTTCTTGACGTCGTAGTCGGCGGCCTGGATGAGCTTCAGCAGGATGTTCTCGACGTCCTCGCCGACATAGCCCGCCTCGGTCAGCGCGGTGGCGTCCGCGATGGCGAAGGGGACGTTGAGCATGCGGGCCAGGGTCTGGGCCAGCAGTGTCTTGCCGGAGCCGGTGGGGCCGAGCAGGAGGATGTTGGACTTGGCCAGCTCGATCGCGTCCTCGCGGCCCTGGCCGCCGCCGTTCTCCCCGGCCTGGACGCGCTTGTAGTGGTTGTACACCGCGACGGAGAGGGCCTTCTTGGCCGCTTCCTGGCCGACCACATAGCTCTCGAGGAACTCGTAGATCTCGCGGGGCTTGGGCAGTTCCTCCCAGCGCACCTCGCTGGTCTCCGCCAGCTCTTCCTCGATGATCTCGTTGCAGAGATCGATGCATTCGTCGCAGATGTACACACCGGGACCTGCGATGAGCTTCTTGACCTGCTTCTGGCTCTTGCCGCAGAACGAGCACTTGAGCAGATCGCCGCCGTCACCGATGCGTGCCACGGTGTGCTTCCCCTTCGCCTGGGAGACGACTGGACACAGAACGGGTCCAACGACTCCTGGTGCTGCCTTATGTCGACGGTACCTTGCCGGGCCCCGTGTTCGGGCCCCCCTTGGCAGGGTTCACTTTGACGTGCACCCTGCCAAGAGGGCCCGGAAGTGCGCAACTTCGGTCAGCGGACCGCTTCGTTGTTCATCTTGCGGGTGGAGATGATCTGGTCGACGAGGCCGTACTGGAGCGCCTCCTCGGCCGTGAGGATCTTGTCGCGCTCGATGTCCTCGCGGATCTTGTCCAGCGGCTGGTTCGAGTGCTTCGCGAGCATGTCCTCGAGCTGCTCACGCATCCGGGTGAACTCCTTGGCGATGATCTCCAGGTCGGAGAGCTGGCCGCGCCCGGTGGAGCCCGCCGGCTGGTGGATCAGCACGCGCGAGTTCGGCAGCGCCATGCGCTTGCCGGGGGTGCCGGCGGCGAGCAGGATGGCCGCGGCCGAGGCGGCCTGGCCCATGCACACCGTCTGGATGTCCGGCTTGACGAACTGCATGGTGTCGTAGATGGCCGTGAGGGCCGTCATGTCACCGCCGGGGCTGTTGATGTAGATCGAGATGTCCCGGTCGGGGTCCATCGACTCCAGGCACAGGAGCTGCGCCATGACGTCGTTGGCCGAGGCGTCGTCGATCTGGACGCCCAGGAAGATCACGCGCTCCTCGAAGAGCTTGGCGTAGGGGTCGTACTCGCGGACGCCCTGGGAAGTGCGCTCGACGAAGCGCGGGATGATGTAACGGCTGTCGGGGCGGGGGCCCTCGTACATGCCGCTGGCGGCGCCGGGGAAGTTGCTCATGGGGTGTTCACCGTCCTGGTGGCGTGCTGGGAGCTGTCGGTGGCGTGCGTGCGGGGTGGCCGGTCAGGCGCCGGTGCCGCCGCCTCCCGGGACACCCGAGGCGTGCGTGATGATCTCGTCGATGAGACCGTACTCCTTGGCCTCCTCCGGGGTGAACCAGCGGTCGCGGTCGCCGTCGCGGATGATCGCCTCCACCGTCTGGCCGGAGTGCTCGGCGGTCAGCTCGGACATGCGCTTCTTGGTACGCAGCAGGTACTCGGCCTGGATCTTGATGTCCGAGACCGTACCGCCGAGGCCCGCGGAGCCCTGGTGCATCATGATGTCCGCGTGCGGCAGCGCGAAGCGCTTGCCGGCGGCGCCGCCGGTGAGCAGGAACTGGCCCATCGAGGCGGCCATGCCCATGGCGATGGTGACCACGTCGTTCGGGATGTACTGCATGGTGTCGTAGATCGCCATGCCGGCCGTCACCGAGCCGCCGGGGCTGTTGATGTAGAGGTAGATGTCCTTCTCGGGGTCGGCGGCGAGGAGGAGCAACTGGGCGGTGATCTTGTTGGCGATGTCGTCGTCGACCTGCTGGCCGAGGAAGATGATCCGCTCGCCCAGCAGCCGGTTGTAGACCTGGTCGCCGAGGCCACCACCGATGGAGGGCTCGCCGGCGGCGGTAGGCATCAGATTCGTCACGTATCCACCTGCTCGTCTTACGACGGCGCCGGGCCGTCTCACGTCGTCCTGCCGGGGGCTTGGCGGGGTCGGCTGACTCCCCTGCCCCCCGTATTCATGGACCCTAACGCTCTGGTCCCCCCGGTGAATCCCGTGGAAGCAGGTGTTCGCCGGGGGCGTAGTGCTGCGTGGTGATGCAGCAGGCCCCCGGAAGACTCGCTTCCGGGGGCCTGCTGCCAAACGGACGTACCTCGGGGTCAGCCCTCGGTCTTCTCGTCGGCGGTCTCGGTGGCCTCGGTGACCTCGGTGGTCTCCTCGGTCTCCTCGTCCTCGTCGTCCAGGTCGACGATCTCGCCGTTGGTGTCCTTGACGGTGGCGGCCTCGACGACAACGGCCAGGGCCTTGCCGCGGGCGACCTCGCCGACGAGCAGCGGAACCTGGCCGCCCTCGACGACGGCCTGGGCGAACTGGTCGGGGGACATGCCGGAGGAGGCGGCGCGGCGCATGAGGTGCTCGGTGAGCTCCTCCTGGTTGACGCCCAGGTTCTCCTTCTTCACCAGCTCGTCGAGGACGAACTGGGTCTTGATGCCCTTGACCGCGGCCTCACGGGTCTCGGTCTCGAACTCCTCGGCGGTCTTGCCCTGGATCTCCAGGTACTTGTCGAGGGTCAGGCCCATCTGGCCGAGCTGGTGGTGCTCCAGGTTGTGCTTGCGGGTGTTGACCTCGTCCTCGAGGAGCTTCTCGGGGACGGGGACCTCGACCAGCTCGAGGAGCTTGTCGAGCACACGCTCCTGGGCCTGGGTGGCCTGGTCGTACTGCTTCATGCCGGCCAGCCGCTTGGTGCTGTCGGCCTTCAGCTCGTCCAGGGTGTCGAACTCGGACGCGAGCTGCGCGAAGTCGTCGTCCAGCTCCGGCAGTTCGCGGGCGGCGACCTGGGTGACCTTGACGGTGACCTCGGCCTCGCGGCCGGCGGCGGAGCCGCCCTTCAGCTCGGAGGTGAAGGTGGCCTCCTCGCCGGCGGACAGGCCCTTGACGGCCTCGTCGATGCCGTCGAGCAGCTCGCCGGAACCGATGGTGTAGGACACGCCGCTGGCGACGCCGTCCTCCAGCACCTCGCCGTCGACCTTGGCCTCCAGGTCGATCGTCACGACGTCGCCGTCCTCGGCGGCACGCTCGACCGGGGAGGTCGAGGCGAAGCGCTCACGGAGCTGCTCGACCGACTTCTCGACGTCCTCGTCGCTGACCTCGATGGCGTCGACCTCGACCTCGATGCCGGAGTAGTCCGGGATCTCGAGGGTCGGGCGGATGTCGACCTCGGCGGTGAAGTTCAGCGTCTCGCCGTCCTTCAGCTCGGTGATGTCGACCTCGGGCTGGCCCAGCGGGGTCAGCTCGGCCTCGTTGACCGCCTCGGTGTAGAACTTCGGGAGCGCGTCGTTGACGGCCTCTTCGAGCACCGCACCACGACCGAACCGCTGGTCGATGACGCGGGCCGGGATCTTGCCCTTGCGGAAGCCCTTCACCGTGACCTGCTGGTTGATCTTCTGGTACGCCGCGTCGAGGCTGTCCTTGAGCTCCTCGAAGGGCACCTCGACAGTGAGCCGAACCCGAGTCGGGTTCAGGGTCTCCACGGCGCTCTTCACGGTTCGGTCTCCTTGTGGCTGACTTCTTGGGTTCTGCCGGAGCCAGACAGCCCCGGCGGATAGCCGCCCGGAGGAGTAGCAGGCCATGAGGCCGGACACACGGGCGCGCAGCTTGCATAGTAACCGCAGCCGGTCAGCGCCCCAAAAGGCGATCTTCACGACACCGTGAGCCAGTGGTCGGGGTGGCGGGATTTGAACCCACGGCCTTCCGCTCCCAAAGCGGACGCGCTACCAAGCTGCGCCACACCCCGTCTGGTGCGAGTCGTAGGGTACATGCCCCGGCCGGGCGCGTCGCCGCCGCGCGCGGGGCACCGGGTGCCGCGCCGGGGGCACCCC
>NZ_WWKH01000299.1:0-5278 GCF_009865595.1 Streptomyces sp. SID1328
GATGTCGTTCGGCATGTCGCCGAAGGCGACGGCGTCCGCGCGGCCGAGGCCGAGGTGCTCGGCGGCCAGCGCGAGACCGGTCGCCTTGGTGATGCCGCACGGCTGCAGCTCGACCGTGCCGGGCCCCGACATGGTGACCGTGGCCAGCGAGCCGACGACCGAGCGGGCGGTGGCCGCCAGTTCGTCGTCGGAGAGCCGGTCGTGGCGCAGCAGCACCTTGCTGATCGGCGCCCGCCAGAGCTGCTCGCGCCGCTCCACCCGTACGGCGGGCAGGGTCGGGTGCGGCATCCGGTAGCCGGACTCGATCAGGGTGAGCCCGTCCACGCCGTCCTGGTCGGCGGCCGCGTGCACCTGGCCGACCTCGGCCTCGATCTTGCCGAGCGCGGTCTCGGCCAGCTCCCGGTCCAGCCGGACCGACCACAGCAGGGTGCCGCTGGCGGCGTCGTACACCTGGGCACCCTGCGCGCACACCGCGAGCCCCGTACCGCCGAGCGCGGCCAGCAGGGGGCGTACGCGGGGCGCCGGGCGGCCCGTCACCACCAGGTGCCGGGCACCGGCGCGGGCCGCCTGCGCGAGCGCGGCGAGCGACCTGGCGGAGACCGTGTCGTCGCCGCGCAGCAGCGTCCCGTCCAGGTCGGTGGCGATGAGCGAGGGACGGGAGAGAGGGGAGGGTGCGGCCATGATCAGAGAATACGGATCACCGGTCCTCCCCGACTCACCCCGCGCGCACCGGAGTTGACGCGTGGCTCAGCTCCGCCCGCCGTGTGCCGCGGCCAGGTGTTTCGCCAGCCTCGGGGAGGCGAATTCCGTGCCGCACACGAAGCGCATCACCGGGCCGTACGAGGCGGCCGCCGGCAGGCCGGTGAAGTAGAGGCCGGGCAGCGAGGAGACGTAGCCGGGGCCGAGGCGCGGCGCGCCCCGCGTGACCGCCAGGTCCGTGCGCAGGCCGGGGCCGAGGAAGTCCAGCGCGGCCAGGTCGACCCGGTAGCCGGTGGCCGCGATGACGTGGTCGGCGGTGAGCCGGTCGGTGCGCCCGCCGTGGGTGCGTACGGTGAGCACCGGCGCGCCGTCCACCGCCTCGGCGGACACCACCCGCGCCACCTCCTTCACCTGCACCCGGCCCTCGAAGCGCTCCCGCAGCCACCAGGCGCCGAGCGGGCCGAGCACCCGGCGGACCAGGTGGTGCCGGACGCTCTCGGGCAGGAAGCGGTAGGGCTGGGCGTGGTAGCTGAGCGCCCACAGCGACCAGGCGCGGCCGAACGGCGACTGGGGGCGGAACCTCGGCTGCTTCCAGGGCGGCGCGCCGAAGTCGACCCTCCCCCGGCCGCGCGAGACGACCCGTACGTCGGCGCCCGCCTCGGCCGCGAGGGCGGCGGTCTCCAGCGCGGACTGGCCGGCGCCGACGACGATCAGCTCCTTGCCCGCGAACCGGCCCAGGTCGTGGTGGAGGGAGCTGTGCGTGACCAGCGCGGGGCCGCCGAACGCCGCTCCGGCCAGCTCGGGCGGCAGGTGGGCGAAGCCGGAGAGCCCGGTGGCGACCACCACCGCGCGGGCGGCGAACTGCTCCCCCGAGTCCAGCTTCAGCTCGAACCCACCGGGCCGCCCCCGCTCGACCGACACCACCCGGACCTGCTCCAGGTCCGGCACCAGCCGCTGCTGGAACCACTCCCCATAGGCGATGAAGGTCTCCGCCGGGATGATGTCCTCGTCGGTGACCAGGCGCCGCACGCCCGCCGCGTCACAGTAGTCGGCGAGCGTGTGGCCGGGCTTCGGGCAGTCGAGGTTCGAGGCGGCGGGGGTGGATTTCAGCAGCATCCCCTCCGGCATGTGCGCGCGCCAGCTCACCATGGGGTCGCCGAAGACCCGCACGGGGATGCCGCGCGCCCGCAGATGGGCGGCGGTGGACAGGCCGTACGGCCCGGCCCCGATGACTGCAACCGGTCGGATCACGAAGTCCCTCCCCAGGACGCGGTGCGCCACGCGTGTGGCCTTGCCTACTTCGTGGAGTGCGAGGTGCCGCCGCCCCGGCGGCTGGTGCGCCAGAGCTGGTAGAGGTGCTTCGCGCCGGGGCGGCCGAAGCGGGCGAGCATCGTGAGGAACGGCATCGGGTCGTCGCCCGCGAGCCACGCCAGCTCCGTGCCCTCGGCCCGCGCGGGGGCGGACGGCGTGGTGTAGCCGCTGCGCCGGTAGGCGAGCAGCGCGGGCAGGTCGATGTTCTCCACGACGAACCGCCGCCCGGCCCGCTGCTCCCCCTCGGGGACGGCCCGGCCGGTGAGATTCAGGTGCAGGGCCCGTACGACGTCGACGCCCGCCTCGCTCTCGAAGAGCCGGAACTGGGCGCCCATCCGGGGGTTGAAGTCCAGCAGCTTGTACTGGCCGTCCCGGCGGTCGAAACGCAGGTCGAGATCGACGACCCCGGCGAAGCCGAGCTGCTTCACGAACCGGGTCGCCAGGTCCGCGAGTTCGGGGTTGTCGACGACATAGGCGTGGGCCGTCATGCCCGCGTGCGGGGGCCAGGAGCGGACCTTGACGCCGGTGAAGACGGCCAGCGGATTCGCGTCCGCGTCGAAGCAGGCGTGCACGATCCAGTCCTCGGCCGCCTCCCTCGGCAGGTACTCCTGGAGGATCACACCGGGGTCGTCGCCCCAGTCGCGGGCGAGGGCCAGCAGACCGGCACGGCTGCCGATCCGGGTGGTGCCGCCCACGGCGGGTCGGCTGCGCCGGACGAACGCCTCCCGGTTCTTGGCCACCACCGGGAACAGCGCCTCGTCCGCGAAGGCCACGACCTGGTCGTACGAGGTCGGGAAGACGGTCGTGGGGCTGGCGACGCCGTGCTCCTCGCACAGCTCGTGCAGCCCCTGCTTGCTGGCCAGCCGCCTCGGCAGGGCCGGGTCGACGGGCGGGAAGAGGAAGGCACCGGACAGCTCGTCCTGGTGCTCGGCGATCAGTACGGCCGCTTCCTCGTCGGTCGGGATCAGGACCGTCGGCCGGCCGATCCGGCGCCCGATCCGGCGCAGCCCCTCGACCAGGTGCTCCGGCTCCTCCGCGCCGGTCGTCGGCCAGACGAACGCCCGCTCCAGATAGCGGGAGGCGGCGGCCGGGGTGTACGGGTCCTCGGCGATGGCGTACATCGGCACGCCCAGCCGGCCCAGGCTGCGGATGGCGCCGACTCCGCCGTGGTGCAGCGGATATCCGCCGAACTTGACTATCAGGCCCGGCACTTCGCGGTCCGCCTCGATGGGCGCGCCAAAGCGTCTTCCGGCCACGGGTCCCCCCACGTGTCCCCCCTTTGGACCGGACCCACCCCGTCCGTGTCCCCCGAAGGACGCTAAGCCGGAACACTTCCCTCCGACAAGTGCTATTCGGACATTGCGAACTCTTTAGACACCGCCCCCACCGGCCGCCGCACCCTGCCCAACACACCCGTTCCGGCCGTAACGTGTGGCCCGACGCTATGGATCATCAACCAAGGCCGACGCGGATGAGAGTGAGGCAGCACCCCATGCCCCCCGTGCCACCGTTCGACGTTCCCGAGGGCGACCCCTTCGGTCCGCACAACCTTCCCTATGGCGTGTTCTCGCCCGCCGGCAACACCGAGAGCGCCGGCCGCCGGGTCGGCGTCCGGCTCGGCGACCATGTGCTGGACGCGGGCGCCGCCGCTCGCGCGCTGGGCTTCCCGCACGCGGACCCGCTCTCCGCGCCGAACCTCAACCCGCTGCTGGCCGCGGGGCCCGCCGTCTGGTCCGAGGTGCGCGCGGCGCTCACCGAGTGGGTCACGCAGCCCGCGCACCGGGCGGCCGTCGAGCCCCACTTCCACGAGCTGTCGCAGGTCACGCTGCACCTGCCGTTCGAGGTGGCCGACTACGTCGACTTCTACGCCTCCGAGCACCACGCCGGGAACGTCGGCCAGATCTTCCGCCCCGACTCCCCCGACCCGCTCACCCCCAACTGGAAGCACCTGCCCATCGGTTACCACGGCCGCGCGGGCACGGTCGTGGTCTCCGGAACCGATGTGGTCCGCCCCTCAGGGCAGCGCAAGGCCCCCGCCGACCCGGCGCCGGTCTTCGGGCCCTCGATCCGGCTGGACATCGAGGCGGAGGTCGGCTTCGTGGTGGGCGTGCCCTCCACCCAGGGCACCCCGGTCCCGCTGACCGGGTTCCGGGACCACGTCTTCGGTCTCTGCCTGCTCAACGACTGGTCCGCGCGCGACATCCAGGCGTGGGAGTACGTCCCCCTCGGGCCCTTCCTCGGCAAGTCCTTCGCCACCTCGGTCTCGGCGTGGATCACCCCGCTGGCCGCCCTGGAGGACGCGCGGGTCGCCCCGCCCGAGCGCACCCACCCGCTGCTGCCCTACCTCGACGACTCCGCGCCCGGTGCCGAGCCCGGTGGCTACGACCTGCGGATCTCCGTCGCCATCAACGGCCAGGTGGTGGCCGAGCCGCCCTTCTCCACCATGTACTGGACCGCCGCCCAGCAGCTCGCCCACCTCACGGTGAACGGGGCCTCGCTGCGCACCGGCGATCTCTACGCCTCCGGCACGGTCAGCGGGCCGGAGGAGGGGCAGCGGGGGTCGCTGCTGGAGCTGACCTGGAACGGGCGTGACCCGCTCGAACTCCCCGACGGCAAGCGGACGTTCCTGGAGGACGGGGACGTGGTGACCCTCACGGCGTGGGCGCCGGGGAAGAGCGGCGGGCGGATCGGGCTGGGCGAGGTCGAGGGGCGGATCGTCAGCGGCTGAGGCCGGCCCGGGGGCCGGGGGTGCGGACGGCCGGAGCCGGGGGGCGCGGGTCTGCCGTACGCCTGTCTTCGGCGGGCGCGGGCCGTCATACTGACGGCATACGCAACAGGCGGCCCGCACCCTGCTCGCCGGCGAGCCGCACGCCCCTTCCGACCAGGCACGTCCGACCAGGAACCGGAGCCCCGGCATGACCGTCTGCCTGCTCCTGCTGACCGTCCTCGCCCTGACGGCCGCCGTACCGGCGCCCCGGGCGCTGACCCGCGCCGAGTGGCCGGAGCGGGAGCCGGTGGTGGCGCTGTGGGTGTGGCAGTGCCTGGTCGCCACGGTGCTGCTGTGCTGCCTGACCGCGCTGGTCCTGGGCGCGGCGGCCGTCTTCCACACCGTCCGGGACCATGTCTTCGCCCCGGCCCCGCCCGCCGTCACCGCCGCCTACGACCTGTCGGCCGCGCCCGCCTGGGCCACCGCCCTCACCCTGCTGCTGGCCTCCGGCGCGGCCTGGACCACGGCGATGCTGGGCCGCGAGCTGACCGAGGCGCGGCG
>NZ_WWKH01000300.1:0-5637 GCF_009865595.1 Streptomyces sp. SID1328
CGAGCACGCAGATCGGCACGCCGACCGCGACCACCAAGCCCAGCACGCCCGCCACCACGGCGGCCCCCACCGCGTCCGAGGGCCCGAACGGGCAGCAGGGCCCGGTCCTGATGAAGACCGTCGCACTGAAGGGCGATCTGACGGCCAAGGTCTACAAGCACACGGACCAGGGCGACTACTACTCGGCCACCGTCACCTTCAAGGGCAGGACCCTCGGCGAGCTGCGTGCCGGGAGCGGCTTCGGTACCCAGCAGACCAAGGTGTTCAACGGCATCAAGGTGACCCTGCGGGCGGACGGCTCGATAACCTCCGTCCAGGACCAGGGCAGCAACGGCCAGGGTCCCGTCACCCCGGTCCGCTGCGTCGTCACCGTGACGCGGAGCATCGGCGCGGGCACCGAGGCGCTGGTGACCATCAGCCCGTCGGGTCCGTCGGTGGACTTCCGGGGCGCGGGCGAGACCAAGCTGATGCCGTACCACCTGGACCGTCTGCGGCCGAAGCTCCCGGCGAGCGCGGGCTTCCTGGCGGAGATCCTCGACCCGGACAGCACCCACCCGCGCCTGCGCACCAACATGGAGGGCGGCGGCCACCCGGCGACCGTCCAGGACTTCCCGCAGCTCCCCAGCGGGTGCGGCTTCGCCTACCCGACCACCTCTACGGGTTCGACGGGCTCCGCCGGCACCACCAGCACTGGCGCCACCTCCACCAACCAGACGACCGTGGTCCCGAAGGGCAGCGTCGCGGCCGGCTACGAGAGCACCGGCACGGGCAACGCCCCCGTGCTGATGGCGGTCGGCGGGGCGGCCGCTGCCGGCGCCGCGGGCATCGGCTTCGTCGTCCTGCGCCGTCGCGGCACCTCGGTCGCCGGTCGGATCTGAAACGCCGTCCCCCGGGTGCGGGCCCGCCGTCCTGAGCGGGGGCCCGCACCCGTCGTTCCGTCGGGAGTCAGCCTCATGCAGCGCCGTGTCACGACCACCACGCTCACCCTCGCGCTCGGCCTCGCCCTGGCCGCCTGCGGCACGCAGGACAGCACCGGGCACGCCGCCCCGCCCCCGCCCAGCCCCGTCTCCACCCCGGCCGCCGCACCCGCCAAGTCGGCGGCGCCGATGGCCCGTTCACTCCCGGTCCGGGTCACGATCCCCTCGGCGGGCGTCGACACCGGCCCGGTCCTGAAGCTGGGCCTCGCCGCCGACGGCACGGTGGAGGTGCCCTCCGTGGCGCAGGCGAGCCGGATCGGCTGGTACTCCAAGGGCGTCACGCCCGGCGAGACCGGCCCCGCCGTCCTGATCGGCCACTACGACACGGTGAACGGCCCGGCCGTGCTGCGGAACGTCGGGCAGATCAAGCAGGGCGCCCGGATCACGGTCGCCCGCGCCGACGGCTCCTCCGCCGTCTTCTCCGTCCGCACGGTCGAGCAGGTCGACAAGGACGCCTTCCCCACCGGCAAGGTCTACGGCGACACGACCCGCCCCGAACTCCGCCTGATCACCTGCGGCGGAGCCATCGAGAACGGCCACCGCCCGGACAACATCATCATCTACGGCGACCTGGTGCCCCCCAAGGGCTGACAGTGCGAGGCTGACCCGATGACCCCGAACACCACACCGGAGTGGGAGCAGCGGTGCGCGGCCCTGTGGGACGCCTTTGAGGAGACGGACGCGGCCCAATTCCGCTCCCGGATGGCCGCGTTGACCGGCCAGTTGCCCGCCGGCCACCCCGTGGCCGCCTTCGAACTCGCCTCCGCCTGCGACGCCACCGACCTCGGCGAGGACGCCGTCCCCCTCTACCGCCGGGCCCTGGACACCGGCCTGCCGGAGGACCGCCGGCGCCAGGCCGTCATCCAGCTGGCCAGCACCCTGCGCACCCTCGGCCGGCCGGAGGCGGCCGCCGACCTGTTGGTCGCGGAGCGCGCCCACGCCTCGGACCACCTGGACGACGCGCTCACCGCGTTCCTCGCCCTGACCCTCATCGACCTCGGCCGCGAGCGCGAGGCCGCCGCCCTCGCCCTGGGCGCCCTCGCACCCCACCTGCCGGCCTACCGGATCTCCGTCGCCCGGTACGCCGACGCCGTGACCGACCCGGCCTGAAACGCGGACCGCCCCGTGCGCCGGTGTGGCGTACGGGGCGGTACCAGGTCTCGACGAGGTGGTCAGGCTCTCGGGCTCGCCGGCCCCTCCCCCTGGGCCATGCTGTGCTCCGCCTTGCCGGAACCGGACAGCGCTGCGCTCCCCCCGAGCGCCAGTACGAACGTCATGACGAGAACCCCGGCCAGCTTGATCGCGTTGCTCAGCATGCCCCACCCCTTGTCCCGGCCCGCGCCGAGTCGTGGTCGCGTCGATCGCTTCCGACGCCCCGGATACTGCTGGCCGCGGTTCCCGCCGCTGTCCCCAGGGACGGGAACGAACCGGGAAACGCACCTCAGGAGGCGTGCCCGGGCGCCCGGCATCAGGACACGGGTTGTGGCGCGCGCTCCTCGGCCACCGGCTCCCCGGCCGGCTCCACGCCCTCCCCCGGCGGCCGTAGCGCCTTGAGGTCCACCCAGCGCAGCGCCGCCAGCGTCATCAGCACCGGCAGCGTCCCGCCGAGCACGAAAACGGTCACCGTGAACGTCCGCCCGCTGCCCACACCCGCGATCACCGCCGACAGCGGGACCAATGCCAGTGAGCCCAGCCAGTCGACGCTGATGACCCGCCCGCGTACCGCGCTCGGCACCGTCTGGACCAGCGTCGACCAGTACACGTTGCCGACGGTGGAGAAGAAGCCGTACACCACGGCCAGCGGGACCCACCTCGTCCCCGAGCGCGCGGGCGATCTCGCGGGCCTCGGAGACGCTGTCGATGCCGTCACGGAAGCGTCCCGCCCGCCACTGGGCGACCCCTAGGTTGTTGAGACTGAGGCACAGCAGGTTCCGGTCCCCGAGCCGCCGCGCGGCGCGTACGGCGGTACGGCCCTGCGCGACCTGCTCGTCCGGCTTGCTGCGCGTGTACAGGTAGAAGGCGAGGTTGCGGGAGAGGCGTACCACGCACGCGGGGTCGGCGAGGTCGCCCTCACGGTCCAGGGCGGCCTGCACCATGCGGTACTCCCGGTCGAACCACTCCATGGCCTCGGCCACCGTACGCAGCGGGGGCAGGGCGGCGGGCCGGACCTCCGCGCCCCACTCCAGGCGCATCCGGTCCGGGAACAGCACCTCGCAGGCGGCCTCCGTCGCGCGCAGGTAGTACGGCAGCAGCCGCTCGGCCAGCACTCCGCCACCGGTGCCCTCGCCGGGCAGGGAGCGGGCGAAGCTGCGCACCAGGTCGTGGAAGCTGTACAGGCCCAGCGCGTGCTGCTGCACCATGTGCGCGTCCAGCAGGTACTCGAGGAGGTCCTCGGCCTCCCGGGCGGAGGTGCCGGTCAGCGCCGCCGCCGACCAGACGTCGATCTCGGTGCCGGGATGCTGCCCCAGCAGCCGGAACCCGGCCCGCCCGGCCGCGCTCAACGCCTGGTACGACAGCTCCAGCGTGGCCGTCACGCTGCGCCGCCCGGTGCTCAGCTCGTCCAGCCGGCGCGTCTCGTGGCTGAGCCGCTCCACCAGGTGGGCCACTGTCCAGCGGGGCCGGTTTCGCAGCCGGGCCGCGGCGATGCGCAGGGCCAGCGGCAGTCGGCCGCACAGCTCGGCGAGTTCGGCCACCGCCCCGGGCTCGGCCGCGGCCCGCTCGGCGCCCAGCGTCTCCGCGAGCAGCGTCACGCTCTCCTCGGGGGCGAGCATGCCGAGCCCGATCCAGTCGACGCCGTCGAGATCGACCAGCCGGCCCCGGCTGGTGATCAGGACCAGACAGCCGGAGGAGGCGGGCAGCAGCGGGACCACCTGGCCCGGATCGGCCGCGTTGTCCAGCAGGATCAGCACGCGTTTGCGGGCGACCATGCCCCGCCACAGCGCCGTCCGCTCTTCGGTGCCCTCCGGCAGCCGCTCGTCCGGCACGCCCAGCGCCCGCAGGAGGCCCTCCAGTGCCACCTCGGGCCGCAGCGGCCGCTCGCCGGGGGTGAAGCCACGCAGGTCGACGAAGAGCTGGCCGTCGGGGTAGCGGTCGGCCAGCCGGTGCGCCGCCCGCACCGCGAGAGTGGTTTTGCCGGAGCCGCCCATGCCGTCGACGGCGATGATCCGGGTGCCCTCGCCGTCGGACTCGTCGGCCTTGTCCAGCAGCAGCCGCAGCTTGTGGTCGCGGCCGGTGAAGTCGGTCAGATCGTACGGCAGGGTGCACACGCCCCGGTCCGCCGGGACCGGTCCGGGCACGGGGGCAGGCCGCGGCGCGGGAGGGCGCGGGGCCGGTTCGAGATCCTCGCGCAGGATGCCCTCGTGGAGACGGGTCAGCTGGGCGCCCGGGTCGATGCCGAGTTCCTCACCGAGCAGGCGGCGCACCGCCGCGTACTCCTCCAGCGCCTCGGCGCCGCGTCCGGAGCGGTGCAGGGCGAGCATGAGGTGGCCGCGCAGGGTCTCGCGCAGCGGATGGCGGCCCACCAGATCCCTGAGGTCGCCGACGAGTTCGGCGGCCTCGCCCTGCGCCAGGCACAGCTCGAAGTACTGCTCGGCCGCGGCCAGCCGGCGTTCCTCCCACACCGTCACCGCCGCCTCGACCACCCGGCCGCCGCGCCCCGACGGCGCCGGACCGCGCCACAGGGCGAGCGCCTGGCGCAGGTCGGTGACCGCCTCGGCCGTGCGGCCCTCGCCGACCGCGGCGCGGGCGGCGCGCAGCAGACCGGCGAACTCGTCGAGATCGAGCTGTCCCTCGCCCAGCTCCACGCGGTAGCCGGGATCGGCGGTGACGACGACCGCCGCACCGCCCGGAATGCGTCGGCGCAGCTCCGAAACCGCCTTGCGCACCTGGTGTTCGGCGCTGCTGGGCGGCTCACCGTCCCAGGCGGCCTCGACCAGCCGGCTCACCGGGACGATCCGGCCGGACTCCAGCAGCAGGGTCACGAGCACCCGTTCCTGGATCGGCCCTCCGAACCGCAGCCGGGTCTGTCCGGCCCAGCCCTCCAGCACGCCGAGCACATGGAAACGAAGACGGTCCGACTCCCCCCCGGTCACACCGCGCCCCCCTCACCTCAGGTGGAGCCCTCGCTCAGGCGGTGCCCTCGCATCGGGCGCTCTCTTCGCAAGATCTTCGCTTCTCCCGGAAGTTCAGGGAAGAGAAGCCTGCAAACGCACCCGAAAACGACGAGATCCCACCGATCGGATGATCGGTGGGATCTCGTGAACTCTTCCCGAGCGGACTCGGGAGAAGCGTTACGTGGACCTGAGGGGATTTGAACCCCTGGCCCCCTCGATGCGAACGAGGTGCGCTACCGGACTGCGCCACAGGCCCTTGCAACGAGTGAAACTCTAGCATCCCGATCGGCGTGCTCGGAAATCCGCTCCGGGACTGGTCAGAGGGGTCACTCGTTGGCGGCGCGCGGCCGGTCGCCCTCCTCGTACTGGTCGAACAGCGGGGTGCGGCCCCGCTCGCGGGAGCGGCGTGCGGAGGCGCTGCGCCGGGCGTCGCCCCGCGCGTCCTCCGGGCGCTCCTCAGCAGGTGCCGGATCGGCCGGCGGGACCTCGGGACGCTGGTCCGGGGTGACGGCGCTGGAGCGGGCCGAGCTCCAGGTGCCGGGGGCGCC
>NZ_WWKH01000301.1:0-4798 GCF_009865595.1 Streptomyces sp. SID1328
GGACCCGGGGCGCCCGTGCGGCGGCGCGCTGCCAGGCGCCGTAGGCCAGCAGGCCGCCGACCACGGCGAGGCCGGTGCCGAGGATGGAGGTGAGCAGGGTGGGCGCGAGGCTCCGGTCGTCGAACCAGCCGGGCAGCGTGCGGTACGCGAGCGCGCCGAAGGCCAGCGAGGGCACGGCCAGCACCCAGAGCACCACGGTCATGGTCAGCGGCTGGCGGCCGTGGTCCGGGGCCTCCGCGCCCCGGCCCCGGAAGGCCAGCAGCCAGAGCCGGGTGGCGTAGGCGGCGGTGAGCAGGGCCGTGGCGAGTGCGGCGACGAGCACGATCCAGCCGGCGGCGCCCGGTGCCGGGCCGGGGTGGCCGGTGGCCAGGCGCTCGGCGGCGGCGAGGACGGACTCCTTGGAGAAGAACCCGCTGAACGGCGGGATCGCGGCCAGTGCGAGCAGGGCCACGGTCATCGTCCAGAAGGCGTCCGGGACCCGGTCGCGCAGGTGGCTCATCCGGGACATGGCCGCCAGCGAGTTGGTGCCGGCGGCGTGGATGAGGGCTCCGGCGGCGAGGAACAGCAGCGCCTTGAAGGCGCCGTGGGAGAGGAGGTGGAAGACGGCGGCACCACGGTCGCCGACGGCGAGGGCACCGGTCATGTAGCCGAGCTGGCCGATCGTCGAGTAGGCGAGGACGCGCTTGATGTCGTCCTGGGCGAGCGCGGCGAGGCCGGAGCCCAGCATGGTGACGGCGGCCATCACCGCGAGGACCGTCATCGCGGCGGCGGACGCCTCGAACACGGGGAGGAGACGGGCCACGAAGTAGACACCGGCGGCGACCATGGTGGCCGCGTGGATCAGCGCGGAGACGGGCGTGGGGCCCGCCATCGCGTCGGGGAGCCAGGTGTGCAGCGGGAACTGCGCGGACTTGCCCGCCACGCCCGCGAGGAGCAGCAGGGAGATCAGGGTGGGGTGGTCGAGTCCGCCGCTCGCCACGGCGCCGAGGACGCGGGTGATGCGGAAGGACCCGGCGTCGGTGCCGAGCGCGAACAGCCCGATCAGGAACGGGACGTCACCGAGCTTGGTGACCAGGAACGCCTTGAGGGAGGCGGCGCGGGCCTCGGGGGTGCCCCAGTAGTGGCCGACCAGGAAGTAGGAGCAGATGCCCATGACTTCCCAGCCGACCAGCAGCACGATCAGGTCGCCGGAGTAGACGACGAGGAGCATCGCGGAGGTGAAGAGGGAGACGAGGGCCGCGTAGGAGGGGTAGCGGGGGTCGTCGCGCAGGTAGCCGGTGGAGTAGATCTGCACGCAGGTCGCCACGAAGGCCACCAGGATCGCGACGAGGGCGGCGAATCCGTCGATGTGGAGCGCCAGGTCGACGGGGACCGAGCCGGTGGGTGTCAGCAGGGTGTACGCGTCGACGGCCCGGCCGCCGCCCTGGCGGGCCGCCACCAGCGCGGCCAGCACGAGCGAGGCCAGCGGCGGCAGCACGGCGAGCGGGCGGACGAAGCCGGGCGCGGTGCGGCCCAGCAGGAGTCCGGCGACGGCGCCGAGGAAGGGCAGGAGGGGGACGAGCGCGGCGAGGGTGGTGGTGGTCACGCGGTGGCCTCAGCCTTCTCGGTCCCGGAGGCGTCGGGGTGGTCGGAGTCGTCGCCGGGGGTCTCGGCGGTGTCGCGGAGCCTGTCGATGTCCGCGGTGCCCCGGTCGCGGTAGACGGCGAGGACGATCGCCAGGCCGATGCCGATCTCGGCGGCCGCGATGGCGATGGTGAACAGGGTCAGCGCCTGGCCGGAGTGCAGGGTGTCCTTCGCGGCCCGGCTGAGCCAGACGTCGAAGGCGACGAGGTTGAGGTTGACGGCGTTGAGCATCAGCTCGACCGACATCAGGACCAGGATGGCGTTGCGGCGGGCGAGGACGCCGTAGAGGCCGGTGCAGAAGAGGAGGGCGGCGAGCACGGCGGGGTAGGCGAGGTGCATCAGCGGGCGCCTTCCTTGTCGCCGGGGGTCCTGGCCGGGCTCGGGGTGCCGGCCGCCTGCTCGGCCTTGGCCTTGCGGGACAGCACGATCGCGCCGACCAGGGCCGCGAGGAGCAGCACGGACAGCGCCTCGAAGGGCAGCACCCAGTGCCGGAAGAGGCTCTCGCCGGTGACGCGGGTGGTGCCTGCGGCCGGGCCGTCCAGGTCGATCCAGGTGGCGCGGAACGCGTCCGTCACCACCCAGACCAGGGCGCCCGCCGAGCCCACGGCGACGACCAGCGCGGGCAGCCGGTTGCCCGAATCGGCGTCCGGGGAGCGGCCGATGGGTGCCCTGGTGAGCATCAGTCCGAAGAGGAGGAGGACGACGACGGAGCCGACATAGATGAGGACCTGCACCCAGGCGATGAACTCGGCGGTGAGCAGGAGGTATTCGACGGCCAGGCCGCCGAGGGTGACCACCAGCCACAGGGCGGCGTGCACCAGCTGGCGGGTGGTGACGGTGATCAGCGCGGCGCCGAGGGTGACCAGGCCGACGAGGAGGAACGCGATCTCGACGCCGGTCGGGGACAGGAAGCCGTGCGGGGCGGTGGCGGCGAGGCTCACTGTTCTCCCTCCTGGTCCGGGTTCCGGTCGGCCTGCTCGGCGGCCCGGGCCTGCTCGGCCGCCTGGGCGGCGGCCAGTTTGTCGGCGCTCTTGCGGGCGGCCGCGATCTCCTTCGGCTCCTCCGCGTGCGGGTCCAGCGCGGGCGGCGCCGGGACGGTCCACATCCACTCGCGGAGCTTGTCGCGCTCGTGGGTGAGTTCGCGGATGTCGGTCTCGGCGTACTCGAACTCCGGGGACCAGAACAGCGCGTCGAAGGGGCAGACCTCGATGCAGATGCCGCAGTACATGCAGAGGGAGAAGTCGATGGCGAACCGGTCGAGGACGTTCCGGCTGCGCTCGCGGCCGCCGGGAGCGGCGGCCGGGACGGTCTCCTTGTGGGAGTCGATGTAGATGCACCAGTCGGGGCACTCACGGGCGCAGAGCATGCAGACCGTGCAGTTCTCCTCGAACAGGCCGATCACGCCGCGCGTGCGGGGCGGGAGGTCGGGCTGGACGTCGGGATAGCGCTCGGTGACGGTCTTCTTCGTCATCGTGCGGAGGGTGACGGCGAGGCCCTTGGCCAGGCCGGAGCCGGGTACGGGGGACATCAGGCGGTCACCACCTTGACGACGCCGGTGAGGGCGATCTGGGCGAGGGCGAGCGGGACGAGGACGGTCCAGGACAGCTTCTGGAGCTGGTCCTCGCGCAGCCGGGGGTAGGTGACCCGGAGCCAGATCACCAGGAAGGCGAGGATCGCGGTCTTCACCAGGGTCCACACCCAGCCGAGCCCGTCGGCACCCCAGGGGCCGTGCCAGCCGCCCAGGAACAGCACGGTGGTCAGACCGCACAGGACGACGATCCCCGCGTACTCCGCGAGCAGGAACAGGGCGAAGCGCAGGCCGGTGTACTCGGTGTACGCGCCGAAGATGATCTCCGAGTCGGCCACCGGCATGTCGAACGGCGGCCGTTGCAGCTCGGCGAGTCCGGCGACGAAGAACACCACCGCGCCGATGAGCTGCCAGGGCAGCCACCACCAGTGGAAGGCGGTCACGATGCCGGGCAGCGAGACCGTGCCGGCCGCCATCGCCACGGAGGCGGCGGCGAGCAGCATCGGGAGTTCGTAGGCGAGCAACTGGGCGGCGGTGCGCAGGCCGCCGAGCAGGGAGAACTTGTTCGCGCTGGCCCAGCCCGCCATCAGCGAGCCGAGGACGCCCACGCCCATCACCGCGAGCACGAAGAAGATGCCGGCGTCCAGCACCTGGCCCACGGCACCGGCGCTCGGGCCGATCGGGATGGCGAGCAGTACGAGGAGGTACGGCAACAGGGCCACGGCCGGCGCGAGCTGGAAGACGCGGCGGTCGGCTCCCGTCGGGACCACGTCCTCCTTCTGCGCGAACTTCACGCCGTCCGCGACGAGTTGGGCCCAGCCGTGGAAGCCGCCCGCGTACATCGGGCCGAGGCGGCCCTGCATGTGCGCCATCACCTTGTGCTCGGTCTGCCCGATGACCAGCGGGAACGTCAGGAACACGACGAAGATGACGACGAGTCGCAGGGCGGCGTCCAGCACGTCGTTCACTGCGCGCCTCCTGCGGGGTCGTCGGGGGTGCCGGTGGGTTCAGGCTCGGGAGCGGGGGGTGTCTTCGGGGGCTCGTCGGCCTCCTCGAAGGCCGGACGGGCGTGATGCCAGGGCGCGTCGGAGCTGCGACGCTGCGCCGGCTCGGCCGGCTTCTTCGGCTCGGCCGGCCTCTTCGGCTCGGTCGGCTGTGCGGGCTCGGCAGGCTCGGTCGGTCCGCTCTGTCCGCTCTGTCCGCTCTGTCCGCTCGGTTCCGAAGGCTCGGTCGGCTCTGCCTGTACTGAGGGCTCAGCAGGCTCGGGCGTCCCGGCTCGCTGCGAGGCCGATCCCTGCGAGGCGCTGCGCGACCTGCGGGGCCCCCCGGGTGCCTCGGCCGGCGTCTCGGCGGGGGTCTCCGCACCCTCCGGAGACCCCTGGCCGGCCGACTCCTGACTCGCGCTCCGCATCCGGCGCGGAGCGGCAGCCCCGGCACCACCCGGCTCCGACGAAGCCTGGCTCGCCGAGCCCTCACTAGCACTCCGCGTCCGCCGAGGCGAAGCAGCCCCCGCCTCCGCAGCAGCCTGACTCGCCGACCCGTCCCCAGCACTCCGCATGCGCCGAGGCCCAGCAGCAGCCCCCGGCTCCGGAGCCGTCTGACTGGCCGACCCCTCGCTCGCGCTCCGGGCCCGGCGCGGCCGCACGG
>NZ_WWKH01000302.1:0-12013 GCF_009865595.1 Streptomyces sp. SID1328
TTCGCGCGCACCCCCGACTCGCTCGCGCGCGCGTGGTTCACGGACGAGGAGATGGCGCGTTCGCTGGACTTCCTCGCCGCCGAGCAGGAGGAGGACGGCGGCTGGCCCGTTCGCTGGCGCCAGTGGGCACCGGCTCCGGCCCTGGAGGCGCGCGCCGGCGTGACCATCGAGGCGCTGCGCACCCTCAGGGCGTACGGCCGCTACGTCGGCTGACCCGGCGCTCAGCCGGTCAGGGCGCGTATGCCAGCGGTCACCACCACGGCCACCGCGACGACCACCAGGAACGGCGCCCGGAGCAGCAGTGCCAAGGCCGCCGCGGCCACTCCTGCGGCCCGCGCGTCCAGGACGAGGGCATGGCCGTCGGCGAAGGTCTGCTGGGCGGTGAGCGCGGCCAGCAGGGCGACGGGCAGCAGCGCGGCGAGCTTCTTGACCAGCGGCCGTTCCACGGCGCTCGCGGGCACGAGCAGTCCGGCGAGCTTGACGGCGTAGCAGCCGAGCGCGGTGACGCCGATGGCGAGCCAGGTGTTCAACGGTCCTCCTCGGGGGCGTCCGGCCGCCGGGCGGAGCGGGCCCGCAGACCTTGGACGAACAGGGCGAGCGGCGCCGCCAGGGCCGCCACCAGGACGGGCGCCCCGGCGGGCAGTACGGGCAGCAGGCCGAGGCCCAGGACGACCGCGAGTGCGGCGACCGCGCGTTCGGTGAAGGTGGTCAGCATGGGGGCGAGCAGCGCCAGGAAGACGGCGGGTCCGGCCGCGTCCAGCCCCCAGGCGTCGGTGTCCCCGAGGGCCTGCGCGCCGAGGGCGCCGAGCAGGGTGGTGAGGTTCCACAGCACGTAGAGGCTGAGCCCGGTGACGGTGAAGCCGAGGCGCGCGGAGCGGCGGTCAGGCTGGGCCACGGTGACGGCGGTGGTCTCGTCGATCACCCATTGGGCGGCGAACGGCCGCAAGGCGCGCGGGAGGGCGAGCAACTGCGAGAGCCGCAGCCCGTAGAAGGCGTTGCGCACGCCCAGGAAGAACGCCCCCGCCGCGGCCGTGAACGGGTTCCCGCCGGCCGCGAGCGCCCCTACGAGGGCGAACTGGGAGGCGCCGGTGAAGACCAGGAGGCTGAGTGCGCAGGTCTGGAGGAGTCCGAGTCCGCTGCCGGCCGAGGTGACGCCGAAGGCGAAGCCGGAGAGCCCTACGGCGACGCCGACCCCGAGGGCGTCCCGTACGACGGCGCTGTCCGGCTTTCCCGCGTCCTCGGCGGCCCTGTCCGCGAGTGCTGTCTGTCGCTGTGCCACGCCCCGGACGCTACGGCCGCCCGCCCGGCGCCGTCTTGTACGTTGTTGCGCCCGCCCACGTTCTCGCGTTCGCGCTGGTAGGCGCCCGGCGGCACGCCGACGATGCGGGCGAAGTGGCGGTTGAGATGGGGCTGGTCGGTGAAGCCGACGAGCGCGGCGGCCTCGGCGGGCGGGGTGCCGGTGTCCAGCAGGAGCCGGGCGCGTCGTACGCGCGCGTCGGTGAGCCAGGTGTGCGGGGGCATGCCGTAGGCGTCCCGGAAGGCCCGCAGCAGGGCGAAGCGGCTGGTGCCGAGGTCGGTGGCCAGGCGCTCCAGGCCGGGCGGCTCCGCCATCCGCTCCTCCAGCACGGCACGCGCGCGTGCGGCGATCCCGGCGCCGGCCGAGCGGGTGCGGCGCTCGGGCAGCGGGCCGCCGTTGAGCCGCAGCAGCCTGGTCACCGCGACGCTCAGCAGGGTGTCGGCGGCCAGCGCGTTGCCCTCCTCGGCGGCGCGCAGGATCTGGTGGACGAGGCGGACGGTGTACGGGTCGTCCACCATCGGCGAGACGAAGCCGGGCGTGCCCCGGATGGTGGTCGTCTCGGCCGCTATCCGGGCCACCACCTCGGGCGAGGGGTAGACCGCGCCGTACCGCCAGCCCTCGGGGACGCCCGCGCGCCCGGTGTGCGGGGTGTCCGGGTTGACCAGGGCGAGGGCGCCCGCGCCCACGGAGACGTCGGCGCCCCGGTGGTGGAAGACCTCGACGCCGTCCGCGATGGCGGCGATCACGAAGTTCTCGTGGGTGTGGCGGACGAAGGTCTTGCGGATGTAGCGGGCGCGGAGCAGGTCGACGCCGGGCAGTTCCGCGTACCGCCAGTGCCGTGCCCGCTCGTCTGAACCCGCCATACGCCCATTGTCGGCCACGTCCGCCGGTCGCGGCACGTCCCGGTCCGTCCCGTTTGCCCAGGTCAGCCCGTTTGTCAGTGGGCGGGTGCAGGATAGAGGGATGGTCAGTCCCGCCCACCCGGCCCTCGAAGGCTTCTCCCCCGCGACCCGCGAATGGTTCACGGGGGCGTTCCACGCGCCCACCGAGGCCCAGGCCGGCGCCTGGAAGGCGATCAACGAGGGATCGGACGCGCTGGTGGTGGCGCCGACCGGCTCCGGCAAGACGCTGGCCGCCTTCCTCGCCGCCCTGGACCAGTTGGCTTCCACCCCGCCCCCGGCCGACCCGAAGAAGCGCTGCCGGGTGCTGTACGTGTCCCCGCTGAAGGCGCTCGCGGTCGATGTGGAGCGCAATCTGCGCAGCCCGCTGACCGGCATCCGCCAGGAGTCCGTGCGCCTGGGCCTGCCCGAGCCCGAGATCAAGGTGGGCATCCGCTCCGGCGACACCCCGCCCGCCGAGCGGCGCGCCCTGGTGACCCGGCCGCCGGACATCCTGATCACCACCCCCGAGTCGCTGTTCCTGATGCTGACCTCGTCCGCGCGGGACGCGCTCACCGGCATCGAGACCGTGATCCTGGACGAGGTGCACGCGGTCGCGGGCACCAAGCGCGGCGCGCACCTCGCGCTGTCCCTGGAGCGGCTGGACGAGCTGCTGCCCAAGCCCGCCCGCCGGATCGGCCTGTCGGCGACCGTGCGGCCGGTGGACGAGGTGGCCCGCTATCTCTCGCCCCAGCGCAAGGTGGAGATCGTCCAGCCCGAGTCGGGCAAGGAGTTCGACCTGTCGGTGGTCGTGCCCGTCGAGGACATGGGCGAGCTGGGCGGCTCCCCCGCTGCCGACGGCGACGACAAGGCGGAGAAGCCCTCGATCTGGCCGCACGTCGAGGAGAAGATCGCCGACCTGGTCCAGTCGCACCGCTCGACCATCGTGTTCGCGAACTCCCGCCGGCTGGCGGAGCGGCTGTGCAACCGGCTCAACGAGATCGCCTACGAGCGCGCCACCGGCGAGAAGCTGGACGAGCACCACTCCCCGGCCGAGCTGATGGGCGGCTCGGGCGCGGCCCAGGGCGCCCCCCAGGTGATCGCCCGTGCGCACCACGGCTCGGTCTCCAAGGAGCAGCGCGCGCTCGTCGAGGAGGACCTCAAGGCCGGGCGGCTGCCCGCCGTGGTGGCCACCTCCAGCCTGGAGCTGGGCATCGACATGGGCGCCGTCGACCTGGTCGTCCAGGTCGAGTCCCCGCCCTCGGTCGCCTCCGGCCTCCAGCGCGTGGGCCGGGCCGGGCACCAGGTGGGCGCCGTCTCCACCGGCGTGGTCTTCCCCAAGTACCGGGGCGACCTGGTGCAGGCGGCCGTGGTCACCGAGCGGATGCGCTCGGGCGGGATCGAGTCACTGCGGGTGCCGTCCAACCCGCTGGACGTGCTGGCCCAGCAGATCGTCGCCATGACGGCGCTGGACACCTGGCAGTTCGACGACCTGCTGGCCACCGTGCGGCGCGCGGCCCCCTTCGCCTCGCTCCCCGAGTCCGCGTTCACCGCCACCCTGGACATGCTCGCGGGCCGCTACCCGTCGGACGCGTTCGCGGAACTGCGCCCCCGTGTGGTGTGGGACCGCGTGGCCGGAACCATCAGCGGCAGGCCCGGTGCCCAGCGGCTCGCCGTCACCTCCGGCGGCACCATCCCCGACCGGGGCCTGTTCGGCGTCTTCCTCGCCGGTTCCGACCCCAAGAAGGGCGGCGGCCGGGTCGGCGAGCTGGACGAGGAGATGGTGTACGAGTCCCGCGTGGGCGACGTCTTCACGCTGGGCACGAGTTCCTGGCGCATCGAGGACATCACCCGCGACCGGGTCCTGGTCTCCCCCGCGCCCGGTGTGCCGGGCCGGCTGCCGTTCTGGAAGGGCGACCAGCTCGGCCGCCCGCTCGAACTGGGCCGCGCGCTCGGCGCGTTCCTGCGCGAGGTCGGCGCGCTGTCCGAGGAGGACGCCCGGCTGCGCCTGCTCACCGCGGGCCTGGACGCGTGGGCGGCGGACAACGTCCTGTCCTACCTGGCCGAGCAGCGCGAGGCCTGCGGGCACGTCCCGGACGACCGCACCATCGTCGTGGAGCGCTTCCGGGACGAGCTGGGCGACTGGCGGGTCGTGATCCACTCCCCCTTCGGCGCCCAGGTGCACGCCCCCTGGGCGCTCGCGCTGGGCGCCCGCCTCTCCGAGCGGTACGGCATGGACGCACAGGTCATGCACGCCGACGACGGCATCGTGCTGCGCCTGCCCGACGCCGACCTGATGGGCCTGGACCTGCTGGACCAGAGCCCCGGCAAGGGCGGCACGGAGTACGACGGCGAACAGGCTCCGGTCGGCGCGGCGGACGTCGCCTTCGACAAGGGCGAGGTCGACCAGGTCGTCACCGACCAGGTCGGCGGCTCGGCCCTGTTCGCCTCCCGCTTCCGGGAGTGCGCCGCCCGCGCGCTGCTGCTGCCGCGCCGCAACCCCGGCAAGCGCACCCCGCTGTGGCAGCAGCGCCAGCGCGCCGCTCAGCTGTTGGAGGTGGCCAGCGAGTTCGGGTCCTTCCCGATCGTTCTGGAGGCGATCCGCGAGTGCCTCCAGGACGTGTTCGACGTGCCCGGCCTGGTCGAGCTGATGGGCGACATCGAGTCCCGCAAGGTCAGCCTGGTCGAGGTCACCACCCCCGAACCCTCCCCGTTCGCCCGCTCCCTGCTGTTCGGTTACGTCGCCCAGTTCCTCTACGAGGGCGACTCCCCGCTCGCCGAGCGCCGTGCCGCCGCGCTCTCCCTGGACTCCCGGCTGCTGGCCGAGCTGCTGGGCCAGGCGGAGCTGCGGGAGCTGCTCGACGCCGAGGTGCTGACCGAGCTGGAGCGCGAACTCCAGTGGCTCACCGAGGACCGGCGCGCCAAGGACCCGGAGAGCGTCGCGGACCTGCTCCGGCTGCTGGGCCCGCTGACCGAAGCCGAGCTGGCCGAGCGGGGCGCCGAACCGGAGTGGGCGCGTGAACTGGCCGCCGCCCGGCGGGTCATCAAGGTGCGCGTCGCGGGTGCGGACCACTGGGCGGCCGTCGAGGACGCCGGGCGTCTGCGCGACGCACTGGGCACTGCGCTGCCGGTCGGTGTCCCCGAGGCGTTCACCGAGCCGGTGAAGGACCCGCTCGGCGACCTCCTCGCGCGCTACGCCCGTACCCACGGCCCCTTCACTTCGGCCTCCGCCGCCGCGCGCTTCGGTCTGGGCGTCGCGGTCACCGAGGGCGCCCTCCAGCGGCTGGCCGCCGGCGGCCGGGTCGTGCAGGGCGAGTTCCATCCGGCGGGCATCGGCCAGGAGTGGTGCGACGCCACGGTGCTGCGCCGGCTGCGCCGCCGTTCGCTGGCCGCGCTGCGGCACGAGCTGGAGCCGGTGCCGCCCGCCGCGCTCGCCCAGTTCCTCCCGCAGTGGCAGCACATCGGCAAGGGCCACACGCTGCGCGGCACCGACGGACTGGTGCGCGCCATCGAGCAGTTGCAGGGCGCCTCGGTGCCCGCCTCCGCGCTGGAGAAGCTGGTCCTGCCGTCCCGCGTGGCGGACTACAAGCCCTCGATGCTGGACGAACTCACCGCGGCGGGCGAGGTCGTGTGGGCCGGGGCGGGCTCGCTGCCCGGCAAGGACGGCTGGGTCTCGCTCTACCTCGCGGACACCGCTCCCCTGTTGCTGCCGCCCCCGCACCCCCTGGAGCTGAGCCCGCTCCACCAGTCGGTCCTGGACACGCTCTCCGGCGGATACGGCCTGTTCTTCCGGCAGATCGCCGACCAGGTCCGCGCCACCACGCACCCCGAGGCGAGCGACGCCCACCTGGCAGACGCCCTGTGGGACCTGGCCTGGTCGGGCCGGCTCACCAACGACACCCTGGCCCCGATGCGCGCCCTGCTGGGCTCGGGCCGTACGGCGGGCGCGACGGCCCACCGTGCCAAACGCAACGTCCCGCGCGGGCGTTACGGCTCTCTGACCGCCGCCGCCCGCGCCACCTCGCGATCCGGCCCGCCGACCGTGGGGGGCCGCTGGTCGTTGTTGCCCGTGCCCGAGCCGGACGCCACCGTGCGTGCCCACGCGCGTGCGCGTGCCCTACTGGACCGGCACGGGGTGGTGACGCGCGGTGCCGTGGGCGCGGAGGGAGTCGAGGGCGGCTTCTCGGCGGTGTACCGGGTGCTGTCCGTGTTCGAGGAGAGCGGCCAGGCCCGGCGCGGCTATGTGGTCGAGGGCCTCGGCGCCGCCCAGTTCGCCATGGACGGCGCGGTCGACCGCCTCCGCGCGGTGTCCAACGCCCGCGACCGGGGCGAGCAGGTCATGCCCGTCCCTGCCCCTGCGGGCAACGGCGCTCTCCCGCCCTTCCCCGGCGACGGCCACACCGCGTCGGACGCCTTCGACCCGTCCTCCGGCGGCTTCGGACACCCGAGCCTCGACGGCGACTTCGCCTGGCCGCCCCGGGGCGGGGACGACGGCGGTCTCCCGCGCCCCTTCGGCCCGGCGACCATCACCGACCCGTACGCCTCCCCCGGCCAGGGCGGTCCGCGCGGCGGCTCGGGCTACGGCTCCCTTGCGAGCCGGAGCTACGGCCCCCGTACGCGGGACACCGCCCCCGAGTCCAAAGCGGTGGTCCTCGCCGCCGCCGACCCCGCCAACGCGTACGGCGCCGCCCTGCCCTGGCCCGAACCCCCGACCGGCGCCGGGCACAAGCCGGGCCGCAAGGCGGGCTCACTCGTCGTCCTGGTGGAGGGCGAGCTGACCCTGTACATGGAGCGCGGCGGCAAGACCCTGCTGGCCTGGCCCACCGACCCGGACTCCGCGGCGGCCGACGACCCCCGCCTGCGCGCGGCGGCGGAGGCCCTGGCGGCCGCCGCCCGCGCCGGCTCCCTCGGCACGGTCACCGTGGAGCGGATCAACGGCACCGCGGCCCTGACCTCGGCCCTGGGCCCCCTGCTGGAAGGCACCGGCTTCATAGCGACGCCACGCGGCCTGCGCCTGCGCGCGTGAGCCCGGCGGCCGGGGAAGGCCACCGCGCCGTGGCACCCTGGACGCATGCCCGAAGGTGACACGGTGTGGCAGACCGCGAAGCGGCTGCACGACGCGCTCGCGGGCAGGGTGCTGACCCACAGCGACTTCCGGGTGCCGCAGTACGCGACGGTCGACCTGACCGGCCGCACCGTGCTGAACACCGCCCCGCGCGGCAAACACCTGCTCACTCGCTTCGAGGGCGGCCTCACCCTGCACACGCATCTGCGGATGGAGGGCGCCTGGAAGGTGTACGGCCCCGGCGATCCCTGGCGGGGCGGCGCCGGACATCAGATCCGCATCGTCCTGGGCGCCGACGACCGCATGGCCGTGGGCTACCGCCTCTCGGTGCTCGAGCTGCTGCGCACCGAGGACGAGGAGCGCGTCGTAGGCCATCTGGGGCCCGACCTCCTCGGCCCCGACTGGGACCCGGAGCTCGCCCTCGCCAACCTGTACGCCGACCCGGACCGGGCCCTCGGCGAGGCCCTGCTCGACCAGCGCAATCTCGCCGGGATCGGCAACGTCTACAAGAGCGAGCTGTGCTTCCTGCTCGGCGTGACCCCCTGGCTTCCGGTCGGCTCACTCCCCGAGGACCGCGCCGCACAGCTTCCCGGCATGGCCCAGCGCCTGCTGGAGGTCAACCGGGCCCGCCCGGTCCGCCAGACAACCGGCCTGCCCCGGAACGACCTCTACGTCTACGGCCGCGCCTCCCGCCCCTGCCTGCGCTGCCGCACCCGCGTACGCGTGGCCGACCAGGGCGACGGCACCCAGGAGCGCCCCACCTACTGGTGTCCCACCTGCCAGAGCGGCCCCGCCCCCGCACCCGGCACCGCCCAGCGCTGGCGGGAGCGTTACCCGCGCCCCGCGCGCTGACTCCCCGCCGGCCGAACGCCAAGCGAATCCGGGCCCCCGCCCAGACCCAAGCGCAGGCCCCACCCGGAGCAGCCCCCGCTCACCCCGCCCCCGATTCACCCGAACGAGTTACCCCAGCACCCGCTTCCGCGCCCGAACCCTCCCCCGTGGTCCGCCAAGCCTCCCGCCACCGCCCGGTCCGCACCGCCCCCTCGGCCCGGTCCTTGGTGACACAGTGCACCGGCAGCACCCCCAGCCCCCAGCCCCCGAGCACCACGGACCCCTCCAGCACCCCTGCGCCGTCCCCCAGGGTCAGCCGCAGCACGGCCCACCACCACACCGCGCCGAACCCCAGACCTGCCCCCCAGCGCACTATTCGCCCGTCCATGGACCCGCCACCTCCAGCCGGAGAAGCTAGAACACCACCTGCCACCTGCGGGAGGCGCACCGCAGGGCTCACCGGAGCAGCGCCGGGCAGACGCCCGGAACGACCGGCCCGGAAGCCCGGTTGTTCTAAGCACTCTCGGCCTGAAACATCCAATGGTGTTTCTCGAGGTCGCCCGTGATCTGGATGAACATGTCCTGGGTCACGGGGTCGGCGTCGCCGGTGGCGTTCACCCGCTCCCGCATCCGGCCGATGACCGCGCCGAGGGCGGCGACCATCCCGGCGACCGCGTCCGTGTCCTTGATCCAGCCGGCCGGCGGGACCTTGATGCCGGTGCCGGAGGCGACCGTGGACGCCCGTCCGTCCGGCGGAACGCCCAGCGCCGAGGAGCGTTCGGCCACCAGGTCGGAGGCGGTGCGCGCGGACAGGACCACCTCGTCGAGCTGGAGGTGGATGGACCGGAAGCGTGGCCCGACCACGTTCCAGTGGATCTGCTTGGCGACCAGCGAGAGGTCGATCAGGTCCACGAGCGCCCCCTGCAGGGCCTCGGAGACGGTCTTCAGCTCGGCCTCGGGAAGGGAACTCTTCACCACATACATCCGCTGTCCTCGGGTCTTCGGCGGGTTTGGGGTCCCTCCCACCATGACCGGGCCACTCGCACCGGGCAAACGGAGCAAAGAACCCGAAAAGCATCTGGAGAAGCGCATGAGAAAGCCCCGGCCGCGCCTCACCTGAAAGATCCAGGGAGGCCCGGGCGGGGCTCACACATATCGGGCGCTAGGCCGCGTGCGCGCAGGTCACGCGGCGACCACGCCCACCGCTTCGGCGGGTGCCTTGATGGTCACCCGTTCCGGTGGCACACCGGTCACCGACACGGAACCCAGCATCGGCCGGACCGGTGCCGGTACGCCGTCGGTGGCGGCGGCGGACTGGGCCAGCTCGGCGAGTGCGAGTTCGTCACTCACCTCACGCATGAGTTCCGACATCCGTACGTCCAGCGCGTCGCAGATCGCGGAGAGCAGTTCGGAGGAAGCCTCCTTCTGCCCCCGCTCCACCTCGGAGAGATAGCCGAGTGAGACCCGGGCAGACGAGGAGACTTCGCGCAGAGTACGGCCCTGGCGCTGGCGCTGCCGACGCAGCACGTCACCCAGCAGGCGACGGAGCAGAATCATCGGTGGCTCCCTCCTCGGACCGCGTAGCCGCATCCTTCTCGCCCCACCGTACCGCCTCGCGCCGCGGCCGTGCGGGGAGCGATGTCGTGTTCACTCAGGGCTGCAAACATCAAAACCCCCCGTTCCGTTCCGTATCCTGTGCCCGCTCATTTCCGGTCTGTTCGCCCGCAAGCTCCGCAAGAAGCAGTGCGAGTACGCTCCGTACACTCTCCATACGAATTTCCGCGCGGCCGCCGTTCAACCGCAGGGCCTCCACTTTTCCGCCCGAGGCGGAAGGCGAACCCTGCCTAAGAGGTCCGTCGACGGCCACGTACACCGTGCCGACCGGCTGCCCGTCCTGCGGATCGGGGCCGGCCACCCCGGTGGTGGCGATGCCCCAGTCGGCACCGAGGGCCTCCCGCACACCGGCCGCCATCTGGGCCGCGACCTGCGGGTCCACCGCGCCGGACCGCTCCAGCAGACCGGCGTCGACGCCGAGGAGCCGGTGCTTCAGCTCGGTGGCGTAGGCGGTGACCGAACCCCGGAACACCTGGGAGGCGCCGGGGACCGAGGTGATCTCGGCGGCGACCAGACCACCGGTCAGCGACTCGGCCACGGCGAGCGTCTCGCCGTTCACTTTGAGTAGCCGCACCAATTCGGTGGCCGTGGGGTTCACGCTTCTCGCTCTTCCAACGCCGCCGCCCGCTCCGCGATTCCCCGGCGGCGCAGCACGATGGCCTGTCTCACATAGTCGAGGCCGGTGACCACCGTGAGGACGACCGCAGCCGCCATCACCCAGAACCGCAGCGTGGCCAGCCAGCCGGTCAGCGCGAGCACGTACATGCCGACCGCGACGCCCTGGATGAGCGTCTTCAGCTTGCCGCCCCGGCTCGCCGGGATGACGCCGTACCGGATGACCACGAAGCGCAGCAGGGTGATGCCGAGTTCCCGGCCCAGGATGACCACCGTCACCCACCAGGGCAGGTCGCCCAGGGAGGACAGGCAGATCAGCGCCGCGCCCATGATCGCCTTGTCCGCTATCGGATCGGCGATCTTCCCGAAGTCGGTGACCAGGTTGTAGGTGCGCGCCAGGTGCCCGTCGAACAGGTCGGTGATCATGGCGACCGCGAAGGCCGCCCAGGCGAAGGAGCGCCAGGCCGGGTCGTAGCCGCCGTCCGCCAGCATCAGCGCCACGAAGCCCGGCACCAGAAGCAGGCGCAGCATGGTGAGCAGATTGGCGACGTTCCAGACGCTGGCCTGGTTGACGGCCGCGGCCGCGAGCTTGCCGCCGCGCGGGTGCCGCGCCTCCATGGCGACGGCCGGGTCGGAGACCTCCGGAGCACCGTCGACGGCCTGGCCGGTCACGCCGCGCGCGCCGGAGGAGCCGCCCGAGGCGGATGCCGGGACTCCGGTCATCTGGCCGCCTCCTCGCTGCCCACCGACGAGCCCGGAAGCGGCTCGGCCACCAGGTCGACCCCCTCGGTGCCGACCACCTTCGCCTCGACCATACGTCCCACGGCGAGACCCTCGCCGCTCGTGAGCAGCACCTGGCCGTCCGTCTCCGGGGCCTGGTGCGCGGCGCGGCCGTACACCCCGTCCTCGCCGTCGACGGACTCCACCAGGACACGCACGGTTTCCCCGAGGCGCTCCTCGGCGCGCTGCGAGACGAGCTCCTCGGCGAGCCGGGAGATGTGGGCGAGGCGCTCGGCCACCACGTCCTCGTCGAGCTTGGTGTCGTACGTGGCCGCCTCCGTGCCCTCCTCGTCGGAGTAGCCGAAGACCCCGATGGCGTCCAGGCGGGCGCCGGTCAGGAAGCGCTCCAGCTCGGCCAGGTCGCCCTCGCTCTCGCCGGGGAAGCCGACGATGAAGTTGGAGCGGACGCCGGCCTCGGGGGCCTTGTTCCGGATGGTGTCCAGCAGCTCCAGGAAGCGGTCGGTGTCACCGAAGCGGCGCATGGCGCGCAGCACGTTCGGCGCGGAGTGCTGGAAGGACAGGTCGAAGTACGGCACGACCTTCGGGGTGGAGGTCAGCACGTCGATCAGGCCGGGGCGCATCTCGGCCGGCTGGAGGTAGCTGACGCGCACCCGCTCGATGCCGTCGACCTCGGCCAGCTCGGGCAGCAGGGCCTCCAGCAGGCGGATGTCGCCCAGGTCCTTGCCGTAGGAGGTGTTGTTCTCGGAGACCAGCATGACCTCCTTCACGCCCTGCTCGGCCAGCCAGCGCGTCTCGTTGAGGACGTCGCTGGGACGGCGGGAGATGAAGGAGCCGCGGAAGGACGGGATGGCGCAGAAGGAGCAGCGCCGGTCGCAGCCGGAGGCGAGCTTGACCGAGGCGACCGGGGAACCGTCGAGGCGGCGGCGCAGGGGCGCGCGCGGGCCGGAGGCGGGAGCGAGGCCGTCCGGGAGG
>NZ_WWKH01000303.1:0-3270 GCF_009865595.1 Streptomyces sp. SID1328
CCACCCGGGGGAGTCGGGGGACGATCAGGGCGGCCAGGCGGTCGGGCATGGCGACGGCGTCGCAGCCGAGCGGGGCGGTCATGCCCTCGGGCACCGGCGGTCCGGGGGACCGGTCGGGGGCGGGGCGGCCGCGCCCGAGCCGGACCAGGGTGTTCAGACCGAGCAGGTGCCCGGCGGCGCCGGTCACGACCGGCTCCAGGCTTCGGCAGGTTCGGCGGCAGGGGCGTACTGCTCGGGCACCCGGATGTGGCGGCCGGGGGCGGAGCGTACGTCCTCGCCGGGGGTGCGGGAGGGGTCGGGCTTGCCGCGTGTGCCCCAGCCGAGGTCGTGACGGGGCTCGGTGGCACGGGTGCCGACGCAGGTGTCCGGGTGCGCCTGGGTGTCCAGGTGGCCGTCCGCGGCGGGGCCGCGGTCCAGCTCGGCCCAGACCAGCAGGCCCGGTCCGTACTCCTGGGCACCCCAGGCCCGGCACAGCGCGGCGACCAGAAGCAACCCCCTCCCGTGCTCCTCGTCGGGCCGCTGCTGTGCCGGGTGGGGCTCGCCGGGCGCGCATCCCTCGTCCCGTACGGCGATGCGCACCAGGCCGTCGTGGTCGGCCAGTTCGCACACCACGCGACTGCTCGCGGTGTGCACGACGGCGTTGGTGACCAGCTCGGAGACGACCAGGACCGCGCTTTCGCAGGTGTCCGCGCACACCGACCAGCCGGCGAGCCGGGTCCGCGCCAGGCGTCTGGCCTGGGCCGGGGAGCCCGGATGCGCGGCCAGCTCGAACCGGAACCGGCGGCCGGCCCCGGCCGTTGCCGGTGCCGGTGCTGCGCCGGGACGGGAACGGTCTGCGGCGGAGTCTGTTCCTAAGGGCGCGGACGGAATCACGCTTGCCACTATCTCCCCGCCGTGAACACTTGGCAAGTGTCACTCTGAAAAATGCAGAGTGCGGTATGACGCGGTGAACGGCCGTGGCACACTGCTCGCAACAGCACCTCGCGCGGCGCCAATTGGGACCCTCGCCGATCCGTCCGGATCGTCGAATGCGTCTTCGAACGGCGCCGCAGGGCTGTCGGGGTTCCTTCACCGGGTATCCCCGCCCAGGCAACCGGTATCCCTTCCGTCGGAGGTGGCAACGTGAGCGAACCGCGGTCCGCGCCGACCGTGGGTCAGGTGGTCCTCGGCCGCCGCCTGCTGGACCTGCGGGAACGCGCCGGGCTCAAGCGCGAGGAGGCCGCCCGCGTTCTGCGTGTCGCCCCCGCCACCGTGCGCCGCATGGAGACGGCCGAGGTCTCCCTCAAGATCCCGTACCTCCAACTCCTGCTGAAGTCCTACGGTGTTCCGGACGACGAGGCCGAACTCTTCGTGCAGCTCGCCGAGGAGGCCAACCGGCCCGGCTGGTGGCAGCGGTTCCACGACATCCTGCCCGGCTGGTTCTCCATGTACGTCAGCCTGGAGGGCGCCGCCGCGCTCATCCGTTCCTACGAGCCGCACTTCGTTCCCGGCCTGCTCCAGACCGAGGACTACGCGCGCGGGGTGCTCAGATCCGGCGCCATCGGCCAGACCAGCCCCGACGACATCGAGCGCCACGTCGACCTCCGGATGCGCCGTCAGGAACTCCTCACCCGTCCCGACGCGCCCCGCTTCTGGGCCGTGATGGACGAGACCGCCCTGCGCCGCCCGGTCGGCGGCCCCGAGGTGATGCGCGCGCAGCTCGACAAACTTCTGGAGGCCACGACGCTGCCCGGCGTCACCCTCCAGGTGGCCCCGTTCGCCAACGGGCCGCATCCGGGCACGTACGGTCCCTTCGTACTGTTCCGGTTCGCCATGCCCGAACTCCCGGACATGGTCTACAGCGAGTACCTGACCGGCGCGGTCTACCTCGACGCGCGCTCCGAGGTGGCCACTCATCTGGAGGTCATGGACCGCATGGCGGCGCAGGCCGCCACGGCACAACGCACGAAGGAGATCCTGCGGGATCTCCGCAAGGAGCTGTGAATGGATCGCATCAATCCGCGCCGCCGCGTCTACAACGGCATGCCCGCGCGGGAACTGGGCGCCGTGGGCTGGCACAAACCCTGGAGCGGCGGCAACGGCGGCAACTGCCTGGAGGCCATGAAGCTGGCCGACGGCCGCATCGCCGTACGCCAGTCCACCGACCCGGACGGCCCCGCGCTGATATACACCACCGCCGAGATGACCGCCTTCATCGAGGGCGCGAAGGCGGGAGAGGCGGACTTCCTGCTCTCCTGAACGGCCGTCACTGTTTTTGACTCTGCGCACCACCCTTGGCCCCCCGTCCCCGTCCCCGCCCCCTCCCCTTCCGCTCCGGTCCGGCCGATGGCTACACCGCCATCGGCCGGTCGTACGGCGAGATCGGCGCCTCCAGCCGCGACTCACCCATCAGATACCGGTCCACTGCCGCCGCCACCGCCCGGCCCTCCGCGATCGCCCACACCACGAGCGACTGACCGCGCGCCGCGTCCCCGGCGGCGAACACGCCCGGCACGTTGGTGCCGAACTCCCCGTCCCGCGCGAGCGTGCCGCGCGGCTCCGTCTCCAGTCCCAACTGGTCGATGAGGCCGTCCGCACGGCCCGGCCCGGAGAAGCCGAGCGCCAGCAGCACCAGGTCGGCCGGCAGCACCCGATCGGTGCCCGCCACCGGCTGCCGCCGCTCGTCCACCTCCACCAGGTGCAGCTCCTTCACCCGCCCCCGCCCGTCCCCGGTGAACCGGAGCGTGGACGCCGCGAACAGCCGGGCGTCCGCGTCCGCCGCCGGAGCGGTCCGCAGCTCACCCGCCTCCTCGTGCGCGCCGGAGAGACGGTAGAGCTTCGGGTAGGTCGGCCACGGCTCTGCCTCCGCGTCCCGCTCCCCGCCCGGCCGGGCGTAGATGTCCAACTGGGTCACGGACGCGGCACCCTCGCGTACCGCCGTCCCCAGGCAGTCGGCCCCGGTGTCCCCGCCGCCCACGATCACCACATGCCGCCCGGCCGCCGACAGAGGATTGGCCTCCAGGTCGCCCGCGCACACCCGGTTGGCCGGCGGCAGGTACTCCATGGCCTGATGGATCCCGGCCAACTCACGTCCGGGTACGTCCAGTTCGCGCCACGCCGTGGCCCCGGTGGCGATCACCACCGCGTCGTACCGGGACCGCAGCTCCGGCGCCGGCACGTCCCGCCCGACCGTCGTCGACGTACGGAACCGCGTCCCCTCCGCCCGCATCTGCTCCAGGCGCCGGTCCAGGAAGCGCTTCTCCATCTTGAACTCGGGGATGCCGTACCGCA
>NZ_WWKH01000304.1:0-2971 GCF_009865595.1 Streptomyces sp. SID1328
CCCAGCGTGGGGAAGGTCAGCGTCCGCCGCGAACGCTCGTCCGGCACCCGCCGCACCGCCGCTCCCGGCGTCTCGGGGGCGGTCGTTTCCGGCGCCGGCGCGGCCCAGCGCAGCGGCACCACGGCGAACACCCCGTCCTCGGCGGGGTCCAGCCCCAGCAGGCGCCCGATGCGCGGTTCGTCGAACCACAGGGCGGTGCCCAGCCGCAGGTTGTGCGCCCGCGCCCACATCCGCCAGGTCTCCAGCAGGGCGCCGATGTCCATCGTCACGGCGTGGTAGGAGAAGCTGTTGTACTTGAAGGCGTTCTGCCAGAAGGTCACGCCCAGCACCAGGAACTGGTCGGTGTCGGCATCCGCCAAGTCACCCAGGGCGGCCCGGACTTCGCCGGTCACGTCACCGGACAGCAGCCGGTTCAGCCGGTGGTGCGGGGTGTCGTAGTAGTAGACGCCCGGTGTGAGCGGGCCGCTCGCGCCGCTCACCCAGTGCACGCCGACCGGGTACAGGCCGCCGCCGGATGCGGTGCCGCGCGACCAGTTGGCGTGGGTGTGGAACGGCAGCGACCCCAGGTCCGTATTGGCCTGTACGGCCAGCCGGCGTCCGGTGAGCCCGTAGGAGTCCCGGAGCATCGCACCCAGCAGAGGCAGCGTGAACGCGCCCGTGCCCGGCTCGCCGAACAGGCCCCGGCCCAGCGTGGCGTCGTCCGCGCAGCCGCCGTCGGGCAGCGGGAAGGAGGGCACGCCGGGGAAGTACTTGCCCTTGCGGGGCCGGTCGGCCCAGTCCGGCACGAAGTCGGCCGGCTCCATCGGGGTCCTGCCCCGCCGCATCACCGCGGTCGCGTACTCATGGGCGTATCCCATGGTCACTCCCTAGTCAGCTCGTCTGTGGCGGACGCCCGGCGGTTCGGGCCGGGCGCCCGGGATGTCGTTGGTGCGGACAGCCGCGGGGGCGGTCAGGGGAAGGGGTGCGGGGCCGGATTGCAGTCGTCCGGCGGCAGGTCCGCCGTACGCAGCCCGGCCTCCCGCAGCGCCGTACGGGCCCGGGGCAGCCACGGGCCGCGCTGCCGGCTGAAGCCGAAGTCGATCGGGAGGAGGCCGGGCACCAGCACCTTGACCGTGCTCAGCCCCAACGCCCGCTGCTCCGGTGCGGTCTGGTCGACCACGACCACGTCGAAACCGCGTGCGGTCACGTCCGCCACGACCGCCTCCACGTCCGCGCGCAGGTCCGCCGGGCGGGGGCGGGGGCGGTCCGGGGCGAGCGAGGCGAGCGGGACGCGGTCACCGTCGTCCCGGCCGCGCAGCAGGAAGTCGGTGTAGCGGCCCATCTCGGGCAGCCCGTACAGCAGCGGATGGTCGTGCAGCACCCGCACCTCGTCGAAGTCGGCCGCCATCCGGCGCAGCCGCCGCTCCTCGCGGGCGGTACGGCGGCGCAGGTTGACCGAGTCGGTGGCGATCTCGCACAGCCCGCCCGCGAGCGCGTCCTCCGGGTCGAGCGAGGCGCCCGCGCCGAAGCACAGCAGCCCCGGCCCGCCGTCCACCCGCTCGGCCACCGCGGTCACCACCGGCACCGGGAAGCTGATCCGGGTGTCGAAGAACCGCGCCCGGTACCCGTACATCGCCAGCCGGTCCACCATCGCGCGGGTCGCGGGCCGGGCACTGCTCGCCGGGTCGATCTCGGGCAGCCTGGCCCGGCCGAACCAGGCCAGCAGGAAGGCGTCGCGCTCGATGGTCTCCATCAGCCCGTGGTGCACGGCCTCGGCCGGACTTCCGCCCGAGGCGCAGCCGTTGGAGCTCTCCTGCACGAACCGGCGCCGGATGCCGCCCGGCGCGTGGTAGTACGCGACCACCTCGGGGACGAGGACCGGCCGGGTGTCCCGCAGCGACCAGCCCCACACCCACTGGACGGGCCGGTCCGGTGCGAACCGGGGCGCGCCGGCCGCCTCCGCGTCGAAGGTGTCCGGGTACAGCCCGGTGATCCGGGGGTCGACCGCCGTGTCGCCCAGCTCCTCCAGCGTGGCCGTGACGACCGGGCGCCGGGCGCGCGCCCGCATCCCCGCGTACCGCTCCAGCCCCTCCAGGAGCCCGACCCGCACACTCGTGCCGTACGCCCCGGTGTGCCCGCCCCAGTAGCACTCGCGCAGATAGGCGCCGGAGCGGGTGGTGAAGGCGCCGACCGCCGACGAGGTGGAGGCCGACGTCAGATCGGGCGCCACGGACGGGCCGAGCATCCCGGTCACCGGGTTGGCGAACGCCTCCAGCGGGAGGTCGTACGCGGACAGCGGTCGGGTGCGGAAGCTGCCCGGCGCGTGCTCCGGGGCGGGCTCCAGGGCGATCCTGGCGCCCTCGGCCGTGTCGTCCGGCCGGTCCGCGCAGGCCGGGCACTCCCCGTCCGGCACCAGCGGGAACCGGGCGACCCGCAGCGTCTCCAGGTCCAGCAGCCACACCCACGGATGCCGTACGGCGGGCGGGTGCGCCTCGGCCGCAGAGACGAGCGCGGCCAGCGCGTCCACCACGAAGTCGGCACCCCACGGCGGGGTCCCGGTCGCGCGGGTGGGCCCGCCCTGCTCCAGTGCCTCCCTCAGGAACCCGGCGCGCACCGCCTGCCAACGCCGGGCCAGACAGCGCGGACACCCGTGCCCGCCGACAGGGGCGACCGGGCCGACCACGGCGTGATGCCCGTAGAGGCCCACGGGGATCACGTCGGGCGCGAACTCCGGCACGGCATCGTTGAGTTCGTCGCGGACGCCCAGTGCCGTCACCACGGCGCCCCGGCCGGGGACACGGGAGGCGAGCGCGGTGGTCAGCCGCTCGCACACCGTGTCCCAGGGCGCGTCGACGGCGACCGGCGCCGCCTCCGTCTCAGTGGGCACCGGGCCCGCCACGGGTGAGCAGCACGCGCACGGCGTGGATCTCGCCCGCCGCCAGGTCCGGCGCGGCCACCGGCACCGCGAACGCGTCCCGTCCGGCCGCGGCCA
>NZ_WWKH01000305.1:0-2769 GCF_009865595.1 Streptomyces sp. SID1328
TTCCGACTCTATCAGATCCTTTCGGCGTCTGATTCCCAGTCAGAGAGGGTTGTCTTCCCGGCCCGCTGGGCCGTTCCGACGAGTGAGACTTTAGCGGATTCCCGGCTCCCGAGCTAATCGGGGGCCGCGTCCTTTCGAACGCGGATTCCTCATTTCGCAAATGCGCACACAAGCATGCGACAGCGAGTGTCGATGAGTGGTGGGTCTTGCGAGATGGCTGTCCGGGGACCGACCGGAGTCGGCGCTCACGTCGGACAGCTCGGAGTACATTACGCATCCGGGGAGGGGGTGTCAACCCCACTCCGCCAAGATCTTGCCGGGGTCAGTCCTTCTTGCCGGAGGCCAGCTCACGGCTGCGGTCGCGGGCCGCTTCCAGGGCCGCGATGAGGGCCGCCCGGACCCCGTGGTTCTCCAGCTCGCGGATGGCGTTGATGGTCGTACCGGCCGGCGAGGTGACGTTCTCGCGGAGCTTGACCGGGTGCTCGCCGCTGTCGCGGAGCATCGTGGCGGCACCGATCGCGGACTGCACGATCAGTTCGTGGGCCTTGTCGCGGGGCAGGCCGAGCAGGATGCCGGCGTCCGTCATGGCCTCGACCAGATAGAAGAAGTACGCCGGGCCCGAACCGGAGAGTGCGGTGCAGGCGTCCTGCTGGCCCTCGGGGACACGCAGGGTCTGGCCCACGGCGCCGAAGATCTCCTCGGCGGTGGCGACGTGCTCCTCGGTCGCGTGGCTGCCCGGCGAGATGACGGACATGGCCTCGTCCACCAGGGCCGGGGTGTTCGTCATGACCCGGACGACCGGGGTGCCCTCGGCGAGCCGCTCCTCGAAGAACGAGGTGGGGATGCCCGCGGCTCCGCTGATGATCAGACGGTCGGCGGGGACATGGGGAGCGAGTTCGTCCAGGAGGGCGCCCATGTCCTGCGGCTTGACCGTGAGGATCAGGGTGTCGGCGCTCTTGGCGGCCTCGGTGTTGGACACCGGGGTGACTCCGTGGCGGGCACGGAGTTCCTCGGCGCGTTCCGGGCGGCGGGCGGTGACCAGGAGGTCGGCGGGCGCCCAGCCGCCCCGGATCATCCCGCTGAGCAGGGCTTCGCCGATCTTGCCGGTGCCGAGGACTGCGACTTTCTGGCTCATGCGGTTCATCCTCGCACCGGCGATGCGGCGGGTGGGGCGTTCGTCCGGTGGGCGGACGCGGCCTCAGTCGGTGCGGCGGCGCAGGGTGGCCGCGCCGAGGGCGAGGACCAGGAGCGCGCATCCGGCGACGATCACCACGTCCCGTACGAAGGCTGAGGTCAGCTCGGTGTGGTGGAGGACCTCGTTCATGCCGTCGACGGCGTAGGACATGGGCAGTACGTCGGAAAGGGCCTCCAATAGAGGGTGCATGTCCGCGCGGGGCGTGAAGAGGCCGCACAGGAGGAGCTGGGGGAAGATCACCGCCGGCATGAACTGGACCGCCTGGAACTCCGACGCGGCGAAGGCCGAGACGAAGAGCCCGAGGGCGGTGCCGAGCAGGGCGTCCAGGAGGGCGACCAGCAGGAGCAGCCAGGGTGAACCGGTGACGTCCAGGCCGAGGAGCCAGACGGCGAGGCCGGTGGCGAGGGCGGACTGGACGACGGCCACGGCGCCGAAGGCGAGCGCGTAGCCGGCGATGAGGTCGGCCTTGCCGAGGGGCATCGCGAGGAGACGTTCGAGGGTGCCCGAGGTGCGTTCGCGCAGGGTGGCGATGGAGGTCACCAGGAACATCGTGATCAGCGGGAAGATGCCGAGCAGCGAGGCGCCGATGTTGTCGAAGGTGCGCGGGCTGGCATCGAAGACGTAGCGCAGCAGGACCAGCATCAGGCAGGGGACGAGGAGCATCAAGGCGATGGTCCTGGGGTCGTGGCGGAGCTGGCGCAGGACGCGGGCCGCGGTGGCGGTGGTGCGGGCGGTGCTGAATGCGGCGGGGGTCGTCGTGCTCATCGGGTCGGCTCCTTGGTGCGGTCGTCCGCTTCGTCGACGAGGCGCAGGAAGGCGGCCTCCACGGTGTCGGTGGCGGTGCGGGTGCGCAGGTTCTCGGGGGTGTCGTCGGCGAGGACGTGTCCTTCGCGCATGAGGAGGAGGCGGTGGCAGCGCTCGGCCTCGTCCATGACGTGGGAGGACACGAGGAGGGTCGTGCCGCGGTCGGCGAGTTCGTGGAAGAGGTTCCAGAGGTCGCGGCGGAGTACGGGGTCGAGGCCGACGGTCGGTTCGTCGAGGACGAGCAGGTCGGGGGTGCCGAGGAGGGCGACGGCGAGGGAGACGCGGCTGCGCTGGCCGCCGGAGAGGTTGCCGGCCAGGGCGTCGGCGTGGGTGGTGAGGTCGACGTCGGCGATGGCGCGGGTGACGTGTTCGCGGCGGCGGTCCGCGGCGGCGCGGCCGGGGTCGAGGATCGCGGCGAAGTAGTCGAGGTTCTGCTCGACGGTGAGGTCGTCGTAGACCGAGGGGGCCTGGGTGACGTAGCCGATGCGGTGGCGCAGGGTGGGGTGTCCGGCGGGGCTGCCGAGGACGTCGAGGGTGCCGGTGACCTTGGCCTGGGTGCCGGTGATGGCGCGGATCAGCGTGGACTTGCCACAGCCGGAGGGGCCGAGCAGGCCGGTGATCCGGCCTCGGGGGACGGTGAAGCGGAGGTCCTTCAGGACGGTTCGGGCGCCGCGTACGACGGTGAGGCCGGCGGCGCGGACGGCATCGGGCGCCGTCGGCTGGGGTGACTCGGGCACATTATTCATCACGTGATGAATAATGTGCCCGAG
>NZ_WWKH01000306.1:0-8134 GCF_009865595.1 Streptomyces sp. SID1328
CGGGCAGTGGGCCGCCGCGGGCGGCCGCGCCGGTGGTGAGGGCGCCGAGGACGGTGTCCAGGAGCGGGCGCAGGGCGTCCGGGCCGTGGGGTCCTGAGGCGAGGGGCGGGGTGCTCATGGGCTCTCCTGCGGGGCGGGGACACGCACCGGCGCTCAGGTTCGGGAGCCGGGTGTCCGCGCTGCACAACGAGCGGGAGCAGGAAATGGGTACTGCCGTACGGGGAAAACGCGTTGGAGCGGCGTCCGGGCGGCACTACCGTCGCCGGGATGAGCGAGATGTGGACGGTGGAGCTGCCCGGTGAGCGGGTGCTGCTGCGCGAGCCGGGTCCGGCCGACGAGGCGGCGCTGCTGCGGCTGTTCGAGGAGTGCGAGGACTGGTTCACGGCGGCGACGGGTCTGCCGTCGGCGCCGGGCGACGTGCAGAGCCTGTACTACGCCCTGCCCGAGGGCGCGGACCCCGGCGACAAGGTGCTGCTCCTGGTGGAGCGAGGCGGCGAGGTAGCGGGCCTGGTGGACGCGGTACGGGACTGGCCCGAGCCGGGCGCGGTGGCGGTCGGGCTGTTCCTGCTGGCGCCGTGGGCGCGGGGCCGGGGCCTGGGGCGGGCGGTGGCGGAAACGCTGCTGGAGCGGGGCGCGTCGCGGGTCACGGCGACGGTGCCGGCCGGGTGGAAGGCCGGTGAGCGCTTCCTGGAGCGGCTCGGCTTCGCCCTGGATGCGCCGGAGGGCGCGCTGCGCCGGGCGGAGTGGCCGCGGAGGTCCTGAGCCACGCCGCCCGGCGTCGAGAAGCTACTCCCCGCGCACCCGCAACGCCCGTGCGAGGTCGTCGAGTTCGTCGGTGAGCTTGCGCCGCAGCGCGGGCACCGGGTCGGCGTCGCGCAGGCACGCCTCCCCCAGTGCCAGGTTCTCGGCGTCGACGGCGTGGTGCGGGAAGGCCCAGGCACCGGCGGCGGTGGCGATGGCGGGCCCGCGCCGGGCGGACACCGCGACCGCCTCGTCGTAGTAGCGGGGTACGTACTCCTGGACGAGGTCGGCCTGTTCGGGCTGCCAGAAGCCCTGGGCGGTGGCCTTGAACAGGTAGTTGGAGAGGTCGTCGGTGGCGAACATCGCCTCCCAGGCCCGCCGCTTGGCCTCCGGGTCGGGCAGTGCGGCACGGCAGCGGGCGGCGCCTTCCTGGCCGTTGGCGGAGGGGTCGCGCTCCAGTTCGGCGGCGATGGCGGCCTCGTCGGTGGCGCCGAGCACGGCGAGCCGGCCGAGGATGCGCCAGCGCAGCTCGGGGTCGAGTTCGGGCCCGCCGGGCACGGTGCCGTCGGCGAGCCAGGCGGCGATGGTGTCGGGCTGCGCGGCGACGTCGATGAAGTGCCGTACGGCGACCAGGCGCAGGCCGGGGTTGTCGCCGTCCTCGGTGCGGCGCAGCAGGTCGCGGCAGAGGGAGCGGAGGGTGGCGAGGGCCGCGGGCCGCTCCTCGGGGGTGAGGTAGCGGTCGGCGACGTGGGTGCCGGCGAAGGCCAGGACGCCCTCGACGAGGGCGAGGTCGGTCTCCAGCGGCAGGTGGGCGCGGGCGGTCTCCAGGTAGGCGGCGGGCGGGAGTTCGCCGTCGCGGACCGCGTCGCGCAGGGCGTTCCAGACGACGGCGCGGGTGAGCGGGTCGGGCAGGCCGGAGAGGCTGGTGCGCAGGGTCTCGAAGGACTCGGGGTCGAAGCGGACCTTGGCGTAGGTGAGGTCGCCGTCGTTGAGCAGGAGCAGCGCGGGCCGCTTGCCGAGCGGCTGGGGCGCGGTCTGCGGAACGTCGAGGCCGACGCGTTCGCGCAGGGTCAGGCGGCCCTCCTCGGTGAGGTCGTGGTCGTAGAGGCCGGCGGTGACGCGGTGCGGGCGGCTGCCCTCCTGCTCGACGGTCAGGACCCGCTTGCCGTCGGTGGTGGTGAGGCGGGGGGTGAGCTTGTCGACGCCGGTGGTGCGCAGCCAGGCGTCGGCCCAGGCGGGTACGTCGCGCTCGGTGGCGGAGGCGAGGGAGTCGATGAAGTCGGCGAGGGTGGCGTTGCCGAACCGGTGCCGCTCGAAGTGGACGTTGATGCCGGCCAGGAAGTCCTTCTCGCCGAGCCAGGCGACCAGTTGGCGCAGGGCGGAGGCGCCCTTGGCGTAGGAGATGCCGTCGAAGTTGAGCAGCGCGGCGGCGGTGTCGTCGACGGACTCGGGGGCGACGGGGTGGGTGGAGGGGCGCTGGTCGGCGTCGTAGCCCCAGGACTTCCGGGTGACGCCGAACTCGACCCAGGGCTGGGTGAAGCGGGTGGCCTCCAGGGTGGTCTGGTAGCCCATGTACTCGGCGAAGGACTCGTTCAGCCAGATGTCGTCCCACCACTTGAGGGTGACGAGGTCGCCGAACCACATGTGGGCCATCTCGTGCGCGATGACCATGGCGCGGATCTGCCGCTCGGTGTCGGTGACGGCGGAGCGGAAGACGAAGTCGTCGCGGAAGGTGACCAGTCCGGGGTTCTCCATGGCGCCGGCGTTGAACTCGGGGACGAACGCCTGGTCGTAGGAGTCGAAGGGGTAGGGCTCCTCGAACTTCTCGTGGTACCGGTCGTAGAGGGCGCGGGTGATGTCCAGGATCTCGTCGGCGTCGGCGTCGAGGTGGGGGGCGAGCGAGCGACGGCAGTGGATGCCGAAGGGCAGGCCGCGGTGCTCGGTGCGTACGGAGTGCCAGGGGCCCGCGGCGACCGCGACGAGGTAGGTGGAGATGAGCGGGGTGGTGGCGGCGCGCCAGCGGCCGCCGCCGAGGTCCTCGGTGATGCCGTTGGCGAGCACCTGCCAGCCCTCGGGGGCGGTGACACTCACGTCGAAGACGGACTTGAGGTCGGGCTGGTCGAAGGCGGCGAAGACGCGCTGGACGTCGTCGAGGAAGAGCTGGGTGTAGACGTAGGTCTCGCCGTCGGTGGGGTCGGTGAAGCGGTGCATGCCCTCGCCGGTGCGGGAGTAGCGCATGACCGCGTCGACGGTGAGTTCGTGCTCGCCCGCGGTGAGGTTCTTCAGCGGCAGCCGGTTGCCGTCGAGGGTGGCGGTGTCCAGGGGCTGTCCGTCGAGGGTGACGGCGCGCAGCTCGGCGGGCTTCAGCTCGACGAAGGTGTCCCCGTCCGTGCGCGCGGTGAACCGGACCGCGGTACGGGAGCCGAAGGTCTCGTCACCGGTGGTGAGGTCGAGATCGACGGTGTAGCGGTGGACGTCGAGGAACTCTGCTCGGGCTTGCGCTTCGTCGCGCGTCAGTACGGACATGGGGGCCATGCTGCCCGATCGCCCCGGCGGCCGACAGGGGCGGTTCGGTACGCGGCTTATGTCCGGCCCCGCGCCGGGCGTACGCGGGTCAGGGGCGGATGTGGGCGGAGTCCTCGGCGATGCGCTCGTGGTGCCGGATCACCTCGGCGACGATGAAGTTCAGGAACTTCTCGGCGAAGGCGGGGTCGAGGCGGGCGTCCTCGGCGAGGCTGCGCAGCCGCTCGATCTGGCGGGCCTCCCGGCCGGGGTCGGCGGGCGGCAGGTGGTGGCGGGCCTTGAGGCGGCCGACCTGCTGGGTGGCCTTGAAGCGTTCGGCCAGCATGTGGACGACGGCCGCGTCGATGTTGTCGATGCTGGCCCGCAGCCGCTCCAGTTCCTCGCGGGCCTCGGGGTCGACGTCACCGGTGCCGGTGTTGCTGATGGTCATGGGCGTCAACCCTACGGGGCGCGGGGCCATCGCGGTGGCGGTGGGCGGTTCTACAGTGGGAGAGGTGTTCCGGGCGACCTTCGGGGGTGCGGGCGTGGTGGCAGGCGGACCGGTGGAACACGGCTTCCCGCACCTCGGGACGGTGCGGTCGGCGGTCACGGCGCTGTACCGGCGGCTGTCGGAGGACGGCCTGCGGACCTTCGCGGCGAGCGTCGCCCCGGCCGACGTGGCCTTCGGCGACGAGGACGACCTGCATCTGGGCGCGCAGCGGGTGGCGCGGGAGCTGGTGCGGCACTTCCGGCTGCCGGACGCGCGGCTGATCGTCTGCTTCCGGGAGATGACGCACGCCGCCTATGTGGAACTCGCGGCGGGCCCGGAGTACTTCGTGGAGCTGAACGACCGTTTCCGCACCCACCGGCGGGACATCGGCGCGGCCCTCGCCCACGAGGTGGCCCATGTGTATCTGCACCGGCTCGGCCTCGCGTTCCCCACGACCGCGGAGAACGAGATCCTCACCGACACGGTGACCACGTACCTCGGCGCGGGCTGGCTGCTGCTGGACGCCTACCGGGAGCACGGCGAGGCGTCGCAGAAGCTCGGCTATCTCACCCCGGAGGAGTTCGGCTACGTCCTGGCGAAGCGGGCGGCGGTGTTCGGGGAGGACCCGGCGGCGTGGTTCACCAGCCCGCAGGCGTACACGGCGTACGTCGCGGGCCTGGACCGGGCGCGGGCGGACGAGCGGCGGGCGCCGCTGAGCGGGGCGGGCTGGGCGGCCCGGCGGCGCTACGCCCACGACCGGCGTGACACCGCCCGGCACGACAGCGGGCGGCCCCGTCCGGATTCCCCCTACGAGTTCACCCCGGACGGGGCGGGATGGAAGGTGTCCTTCCCCTGCCCGGTGTGCCACCAGCGCATCCGGGTGCCGGTGAAGGGCCGGGTCAAGGCCCGCTGCGGGCTGTGCCGGACGGTGCTGGAGTGCGACACCTAGGGACGCCGGGGCCGGTCAGTCGGAGAGGCGGTCCAGCAGCCAGGTGCCGAGTTCCTCGGTGACGGCCGTGTGCGGGGTGGTGGTGGAGGACCAGATGAAGTCGTCGACCTCGCTCTCGTCCGGGGGGAGGTCCTCCAGGTTCGCGTAGAGGTCCTTCTGCCGGTCCAGGTCGCGGAGGGCGACCGCGCTGACCGTGGGGACGAAGCAGATCTCCTCGTGCCGCAGGTCGACCTGGGCACCGGCCTTCTTCAGCGCGTCGGCGAGGATGCCGTAGGAGCGCAGGGTGCCGCCGGGGGCGCCGTCCATCTCGGGGAGGTCGCCGGTGGTGATGGTCTTCTCGGACGCCGGGAAGCGGCGCTTCAGCTCGGCGACGGTGACCTCGCGGCCCTGCGCCTGGGCGTAGAAGGTGGTGCCGGGGTAGACCCGCTCCGACTTCAGTACGGTCTCGCCGGGCGGTACGGCGATGCCGGTGCCGTCCCCCCGGCCGTTGGCGAGGGCCAGCAGGCGCGGGACGCGCGGCCATTCGCCGACCCGGGCCAGGTTGTCCAGGAACTCGCGGCGCTCGGGGGCGATGCCGTTCTGGCCGGTCATCGCGTCGTAGTGGCGCCAGAGCATCTGGCGGGCCGCCGGGCTGTTCATCTGCCGGGCGAAGTCGTTGGGCACCGGGATGAAGTGCGCGAACGCCTGGAGGCCGATGGGGATGTAGGCGCCGCGGTGCGGGGTGTCGTAGGAGAAGTACACGCCGACGCGGTGGTCCACGCGCTCGTACTCCATCTTGGCGAGCGCGTAGCGGGTGACGAGACCGCCCATGCTGAAGCCGCCGGCCGTCAGGGGGGCGTCGCCGAGCTGTTCGGCGCAGGTCCGCGTCACGGCGTCGGTCACGGTCCGGGCGTTGTCGAGGACCGAGGCGCTGCGCTCGTCGAAGCCGACGAGGATGATGTCCCGGCCCCGGCGGCGCAGCTCGGTCAGGAAGGGGTAGTCGCGGTCGAGGCCCGCGTACAGCCAGGCGAGGTCGCTCTTGCCGAGGTTGAAGCCGTCGGCCATGATCACCGGCCGGACGATGCCCTGGTTGCGCTCGCCGTAGTAGACGTGGGCGAAGCCGCCTCGGAGCGGCCACTTCTCGTCGGGCTCGGGTGCGGTGTACCCGGCCGGGGGCGCGGTGGTCAGCGGGCCGGTGAGGGTGAACTCCCCGACTCCGTGCTCCGCCTGCTCGGTCTGCTCGGACAAGGCCGGCTCCTTCCGGACCCGCGCACGGCGCAGCAGCCCGTCAAGTGCGGGCTGGGTGACTGCGGTTGGCGCGGCGTTCCGGGACATCATCAGCACGCCCCCTGACCTGCGGAACGTGCCTCGCCGGTGCGTTCATCCGCACGAGTGCGGGAGGGGCGGGGCGGTGACGCGGCGTCGGGAAATCAGGTGATCACAGCCTGGGGCGCGGGGGTCGTGCGGTGATCCGATATTTTGTTCGGCGCCGTCCCCACCGGCTCGTCCCGAACACCCTTTCTTCGAAGGAGCCGGCCGTGACCGCCGAGTCCGCCGTGACCACGTGCTTCCGTCATCCCAAGGTGGAGTCGCACGTCCGCTGCACCCGCTGCGACCGCTTCATCTGCCCGGACTGCATGCGCGAGGCCTCGGTCGGCCACCAGTGCGTGGAGTGCGTGCAGGAGGGCGCCCGCTCGGTGCGGCAGGCGCGGACCGCGTTCGGCGGCCGGATCAGTACGTTCCCGCTGGTCACCTGGGTGCTGGTGGCGCTGAACGTGCTCGCCTACCTCGCGGAGCTGGCCCGCCCCTCGATCGTGGACCGGTTCGGGATGCTGGGCGCGGGCCTGGTGGGCCCGGACGGCGGCCACTACCTGTGGCAGTACCCGTACGACTCCGTGCTGACCCCGGAGGGCGTGGTGGGCGGGCAGTGGGAGCGGCTGCTGACCGGCGCGTTCCTGCACATGCCGCCGGACGACGGGATCGGCGTGGTGCACATCGTGCTGAACATGGTGGCGCTGGTGAACGTCGGCCGGGTGGTGGAGACCCAGCTCGGCCGGGCCCGCTATCTCGCGCTGTATCTGCTCTCGGCGCTCGGCGGCTCGGTGCTGGTGCTGCTGATCGCGCCGGACGTGCCGACGGTGGGCGCCTCGGGCGCGGTGTTCGGCCTGGGCGCCGCGTACTGGGTGATGGGACGGCGACTCGGCTACGACATGCGGTCGGTCAACCAGTACATGACCGGCCTGCTGATCTGGCTGGTGATCTCCGCCTTCGCGACCTCCTGGCAGGGCCACCTCGGCGGCCTGCTCGCGGGCGCCGTGGTCACCCTCGCCTTCGCCTACGCCCCGCGCGGCGACCGCCGCACGCTGATCCAGTGGGCCGCGTGCGCGGGTCTGCTGGTCCTGCTGCTGGTGCTGGCGGCGGTGAAGGCGGCGACGCTCACCAGCGGCACCGGCTGAGAAGGCGGCGGCGCCTGCCCGGGCGTCCGGTCGGGGACTGTCGGGCAGGCGCCGTCTGATGTTCCGTACGCCGTTGTACGGCACACCGGGTGTGAGGGTGTCAGACCGCCAGGGCGCGGTCGGTGGGGCGGATCGGGGCGGGCAGGTCGCTGGCCCCGGTGAGGTGGCGGTCCACCCCGCGGGCGGCGGAGCGGCCCTCGGCGATGGCCCACACGATGAGGGACTGGCCACGGCCCGCGTCACCGGCGACGAAGACACCGAGCACGTTGGTCTGGAAGTCGGCGTCGCGGGCGATGTTGCCCCGCTCGTCCAGCTCCAGGCCGAACTGGTCGACCAGGCCGTTCTCCCGGTCGGTGCCGGTGAAGCCCATGGCCAGGGTGACCAGCTGCGCCGGGATCTTCCGCTCGCTGCCCGGCTTGGGGGTCAGCTTGCCGTCGATGAACTCGACCTCGGTCAGGTGCAGCGCCTGGACGTTGCCGTCCTCGTCGCCCTCGAAGTGGGTGGTGGACACGGCGTAGACCCGCTCGCCGCCCTCCTCGTGGGCGCTGGTGACCTTGTACAGCATGGGGAAGGTCGGCCAGGGCTGGTTCAGCGGGTGCCGCGCGTCGTTCGGGCGGGGCATGATCTCCAGCTGGGTGACGGAGGCCGCGCCCTGGCGGTGGGCGGTGCCCACGCAGTCGGCGCCGGTGTCGCCGCCGCCGATGACCACGACGTGCTTGCCCTCGGCCGTGATCGGCGGGGACACGTAGTCGCCCTCCTGGACCTTGTTGGACAGCGGCAGGTACTCCATCGCCTGGTAGATGCCGGTCAGCTCCCGTCCGGGGACGGGGAGATCGCGGGCCGTGGTGGAACCGGCGGCGATGACGACCGCGTCGTACCGCTTCTTCAGGTCGCCGGCCTTGAGGTCGCGGCCGATCTCCACGCCGGTGCGGAACCGGGTGCCCTCCGCGCGCATCTGCTCGATGCGGCGGTTGATGTGCCGCTTCTCCATCTTGAACTCGGGGATGCCGTACCGCA
>NZ_WWKH01000307.1:0-1686 GCF_009865595.1 Streptomyces sp. SID1328
CCGTTGCCGCCGAGGCATTCCAGGGCTTCGGCGGTGAAGGCCGGGCCCCGCTTGGTGACCCAGTACTTGCCCACGGCGGTGGCGATGCGGCGGAACGCCCGCTCACCCTCGTCGCCGCGCACCGCGCGGTCCGCCGCGCCCGCGAGCCGGAGGGTCAGGGTCGTGGCCGCCTCCGACTCCAGCGCGAGGTCGGCGAGGACGTTCCGCATGAGGGGCTGGTCGAGCAGGCGGGCACCGAAGGCGCTGCGGTGCCGGGTGTGGTGGCCGGCCTCGACGAGGGTCTTGCGCATCAGGGTGGCCGAGGACATCACACAGTCCAGCCGGGTGCAGTTGACCATCTCGATGATCGTCTTCACCCCGCGCCCCTCCGGCCCGACCAGCCACGCCACCGTACGGTCGAACTCCGGCTCGGAGGACGCGTTGGAGCGGTTGCCGAGCTTGTCCTTGAGGCGCTGGATGCGGAAGGTGTTGCGGGTGCCGTCCGGCAGCACCCGTGGCACCAGGAAGCAGGAGAGCCCGCCCGGAGCCTGCGCCAGCACCAGGAACACGTCGCACATCGGCGCCGAGGTGAACCACTTGTGCCCGCGCAGCGTGTACACGCCGGGCTCGTCCGTCGGCGTCGCCACGGTGGTGTTGGTGCGGACGTCGGAGCCGCCCTGCTTCTCGGTCATGCCCATCCCGGCGAGCAGGCCCCGCTTCTCGGTGGGCACGCGCAGCCCCGGCTCGTACTCCCGGCTGGTGAGCAGGGGTTCGTACACCTTGGCGAGGTCCGGCTGGGCGCGCAGGGCGGGGACGGCGGCGTACGTCATCGAGATCGGGCAGCCGTGCCCCGCCTCGGTGTGCCCCCAGACCAGCCCGCCCGCCGTACGGGCCACGTGCGCGCCGGGACGGTCCTCCGCCCACGGTGTGCCGGCCAGTCCCTCCGCGACGGCGGTGCGCATCAGGTGGTGCCAGCTCGGGTGGAACTCGACCTCGTCGACGCGGTTGCCGTACCGGTCGTGGGTACGCAGCTCCGGCTCGTGCCGGTTGGCCAGCTCGCCCCACTCCTGCGCCTCGGTGCCGCCCGCCCGCAGCCCCAGCAGCCGGACACCGTCCTCGGCCCACCCGGCGCCCTCCCGGCGCAGCCCCTCCAGCAGGGCGGCGTCGGCGGACGCGTCGTAGGGAGCCAGCGGCGGGGGCTGGTTGGTGACGTCGTGGGTGGCGGACGGCGGCGACTGCTCGGGCATCGGGACCATACGGCCATGTTGCACTCTCTGTACGGTTGTAGCAATGACGCAACACAGATCGGCGCACGTACAGTACGTCCCCATGCGCATCAACCCGTCGGCCGAGCCGGGGACCAGGCCGTTGTCCGCGCGGTCGGTCGTGCTGAGCCTGCTGCTCGGCGCGCACCCGCCCCGGCTGCCGGTACGGGAACTGGTGCGGCTTGTCGAGCCGTTCGGGGTGGGCGGCTCCACGCTGCGGGCCGCGCTCAGCCGGATGGTGGCCGCGGGCGACCTTCGCCGCACCGACGCGGTGTACGGACTCAGCGACCGTCTGCTGGCCCGGCAGCGCCGCCAGGACGAGGCCGTGGCGCCGCGCACGCGCGCGTGGGACGGCGACTGGGAGATGGTCGTGATCACGGCGACCGGACGCGGCCCGGCCGAGCGCGCCGACCTGCGCGCCCGGCTGACCGCGCTGCGCCTG
>NZ_WWKH01000308.1:0-1786 GCF_009865595.1 Streptomyces sp. SID1328
GGGGGTGCGGCCGCTGTGGGCGGCGACGCCGCCGGAGGCGGGGTTGGCGGGGCGGGGGGTGCTCGCGCCCTGTCCGCCGCCGCCCGCATTGCTGTCGGCGCGGGTGCTGTGGGTCTTGATGCCCTGGGCGACGAGGGTGGCGGGGGAGCTGATGACGGCGGCGGCCTTGCTCTCGGCGCCCTGCATGATGCGGTTGTTGCGGGAGCCGGCGATCTCGTCGCCGAAGCCAGGGACGAAGCGGTAGATCATCGCGCTGGCGAAGATGGCGAGCAGGATGATCGAGAGGCCGGAGACGACGGCGCCGAAGGCGTCGGGGCCGCTGTCGCCGGAGAGGGCGCCGGCGAGGCCGAGGACGATGACGATGACCGGTTTGACCATGATGACGGCGATCATGATGCCGGCCCAGCGGCGGACGTGGCCCCACAGGTTCTTGTCGACGAGGCCCGCGTAGACGACGGTGCCGAGGAGGGCGCCTACGTACAGCAGGGCGGCGCGGATGACGAGTTCGAGCCAGAGGACGCCTGCGGCGAGGATGCTGACGAGGGAGACGACGATCAGCATGATGGGGCCGCCGCCGATGTCGTCGCCCTTCTCCAGGGCGCCGGAGAAGGTGCCGAAGAACGTGTCGGCCTGGTCGCCGGTGGCCTTCGCCAGGACGTCGGTGACGCCGTCGGCCGCGGAGACGACGGTGTAGAGGATCAGGGGGGTGAAGGCGGAGGCCAGGACCGTGAGCCAGAGGAAGCCGACGGCTTCGGAGATGGCGGTGGTGAGGGGGACGCCCCTCACCGCTCGCTTGGCCACGGCCAGGAGCCACAGGACGAGGGTGAGGATCGTGGAGGCGGCGAAGACGACGGCGTACTGCTGGAGGAACTTCGGGTTCGTGAAGTCGACGTTCGCCGTCTCCTTCACCGCGTCGCTCAGCTTCCCGATCGTCCACGAGGCCGCGTCCGCGCAACCCTTGGCGAGCGAGGAGAGGGGGTCGAGGGAGGAGGTGAGGGGGTTGTCGGTGGTGAGGCCTTTGCGGGCGCTGCCTCCGCCGTCTTCCTTTTCGCAGAACTCCTTGGCCGCGCCCCGGATCAGGTCACAGGCGTCATCACCGGAGGTCGGCTTGGGGCTCGGTGCGGCGACGGCGCGGGTGGCCACCAGCACGGCGGTCGTCTGCACGGCCGTGAGGACCGCCGTGATCCTGAGGACGCGGTGGTTAGCGCGCATACGTGAACCCTCCGAACTCCTCGACGGCCTTCGTCATGTCGTTGGCGGTGGAAGCCCGCTGGTCGCGCCCCACGGGGACGGGTCCGTCCTTCTGCTGGAAGTCGGTGATCTTCCAGTCGCCGTCGGTCCAGCGCAGCTGGTACGTGGTGGTGTACCAGCTCTCGCTGACCGGGTTCTTCGAGGTCTCGCCGGACAGGCCGAACAGAGAGGTGTACCAGACCTCCACGGTGGCGCTGTCCTGCGCGGACGCGGTGGTCTTGGTGCCGACCGGGATGGTTCGGGAGATGAACGTCTCGCCCTTGGGCGCGCTGCCGTCCTTCGCCAGCCCGATGTTGGCGAGGAACCTCTCGTCCGAATAGGCGCGGTCCATGGCCGACTGTTTGGCTGCCGCGATGTCGGATGCGTAGACCGTGTCCACGATCTGGTGCCGCCACCCGGTGTCGAACATCTCCGCAGACCCCAGCGCCACCGCATAATTGGCCGCCGCGCTCTCCGCGCCCTGCTTTGTGTGGGGGAAGTTGGTGGGGATGCCGTTTTGTTTGGTGGGGACCGGGGTGTGGCCGGAGGCGGCGGT
>NZ_WWKH01000309.1:0-1221 GCF_009865595.1 Streptomyces sp. SID1328
CCCGCGAGCGCGAACTGGGCCCGGTGCTGGACGACATCACCGTCCCGGTGCGGTACGTGGTCGCTTCGGGGACGTCGTTCGGAAGCCGCGGCGACGAGCAGGAACGCATCCGCGCCGGCCTGGACGCGGTGACCACGCGCAACCCGAACATCCGGATCGGCGCGAAGGTCGCCAGCAACCACGGCGCGCTCCTCAAGAAGGACTTCCCGGCCATCGCCGAAGCTGTACGCGAGGTCGTCGCCTCCACGCGTGAAGGACGCTGACCGGGGCGGGCCGCCAGGCGTACGCCGGAGACCGCGAGCCACGTGCCCACTCCGGGGCGGTACCGCTCGGCGGGCGCCTGCCGTGTCAGGGTGGCACGGGCGCGGCCTTGCGAGGCCGGGCCCGTCGGATGGCCGGACGGACTGTGATGGAGAGACCGTGCACTGGAGCGCGTCGCTGCTGTGGAACCCGAGCACCGGCCAAGGCCTGCGGCAGCTCGCCGAACTCGGCCTGGCCCTGGTGCTGTCGACGGTGATCGGTCTGGAGCGGGCGTTCCAGCAGAAGAGTGCCGGCCTGCGCACCCACGCACTGGTGGGGCTGGGGGCGGCGCTGTTCATGGAGGTCTCTCAGTACGGCTTCGACAACGTGCTCGGTCTGTCGCACGTCAGCCTGGACCCCTCCCGGGTGGCGGCGCAGATCGTCTCGGGCATCGGTTTCATCGGAGGCGGGCTGATCTTCGTACGGCGGGACATCGTACGGGGGCTGACGACGGCCGCCACGGTCTGGCTGACGGCGGCCGTCGGCATGGCGTGCGGTGGCGGACTCTGGCTGCTGGCGCCGGCCGTGACCGGGGCCTACCTCCTCATCGTGCGCGGCTATCCCCTGCTCACCCGGCGTATCCCGGCCATTTCCACCGTCGAGGAGACCGATCTGCGCCTGTCCTACCTGCCCCGGCGCGGGGTCCTGCCCCGCGTCCTCGAACGCTGCACCGCTGCGGGCTTCCTCGTGGTGAACGTCCGGATCGACCGCACGCTGCGGGACGACGGCGGGGAAGCCGGGCCGGCGACGGGCAACACCCGGGTGGACCTGTCCATCGAGGGCGCCGGCGACGTGTACCGGCTCATGGCGGAGCTGGCCGAACTCGACGGCGTCGTCAGCCTGTCGGGCCCCGAGACCGAGGGCGCCGGCTGAGGATCACGCGGATCGGTGTCGGCCGCCCGGACGAAGCGCGGGACGACG
>NZ_WWKH01000310.1:0-1483 GCF_009865595.1 Streptomyces sp. SID1328
CGGTCAGGCGCCCGAACCGGGGGCGAAGACGGTCAGGCGGACCGAGGAGGAGTTCCCGGAGACCGGTACCGGACCGCCCGTCCAGGTCACCTTCAGCGGGTCCCGCTCATCGGGCGGGGTGACCACCAGCGAGGCCGGCTTCTGCGACTTCGCGCCGCTGACCTGAGGGTTGGAGAAGGTCAGCCCCGCCCAGGCGGATTGGCCGGGGCGGAGGGTGACCGTCACCGGGGAGCCCGGGGTGCGCTCGGGGTCGCGGCCGAGCTGGGTGCCGGAGGCGTTCATGAAGGCCGCGCCCGGATAGCCGCGCAGGGTGCAGGTGCGGGACGACTTGTTGGTGAGGACGACGGGGAAGTTCTCCTGCCCGGCGCCCGGATCGTTACGGCCCACGGCGGCCCGCAACTCCGAGGTGTGGCAGCGGGTGCTCTTCGCGCTGTCGGGCTTGACGGTCTTCGTCGCCGTGTCGGGGGCCGAGCTGGGGGTCGTGGTGCCGCCGCTCTGGGTCACCGGCGAGGGGGTGCCGGCCGCGTCGGGCGAGCCGGTGGACTCGGCCGGGGCCGACGTCTCGGTCGCGGGGGCCGCCGAGCCGGACACCGTCTTCGCCGGGGCCGTGCCCACGTCACCGTTGCCGCAGGCGGTCAGGAGGCCGAGTACGGCGGCGGAGCCCACGAGCAGGGTCCCGCGCCGCCTGGCCGGGGATGAGTTCGCCATGTCGCACAAGCCTCCCTGTAATCCACGGCGCGCGAGTTCCGCGTGCCGTCGGCGCCGGATGCGCCGTCACAGCTTCCGATGCGCCGTCCGGCGGAAAAGTTCGGGACGAGGAGGAAAAAACTTCCGCGCCCGAAGAAGTCTCCGCTCACCGGGGCCTCCCCGCCACGCCGGACCAGGGTTCCCCCCGATCAGGTGACCCGGAGCGAGCGGAGTATGCCGTCGGTGGCGTCCGGGCCGCCGTGCTGGCGCACCTGCACGTACACCTGCGGGCCGTGCGCGCCGCCCGAGGGGCGCATCGCGGACTCCGTGACCGAGCCCCCGCCCGCGCAGCCGCTCCACACCCGGACCGTGCCCCGCCACCCCGGCCCGGTGAACGCGTGCCGGTCCGCGCCCCGGCAGCCGGAGTGCGCCAGGGCGTCCACCCGGCCGGTGAGATCCCCCTCGCCCACGCCGACGAAGACCCCGTTCACCGGCTCGCCGAGGTCGGACCAGCGGGACAGGTCGTCGGCGACCACCAGCCCCGGCTCCTTGCCGCCGGACAGCCCGAGGGCGCGCGGGTCCCACCCGGAGTCGCGCAGCTCCCGGTTCCAGCCCGCGGGCACCTCGACGGCGATACGGCCGGAGGCGTCCCGTACCCGCGCCGTGTCGGCGCCTCCGGCGGGCCGGTGCAGGGACAGCGCTGCCACGCTTCCGGCCGCCACGAGGGCAAGCGCGGCCGCCATGGCGAGGAGCGCGCGCCTGCCCCGTACCGCGCCGGACCACCCCGGCGGGGCAG
>NZ_WWKH01000311.1:0-1117 GCF_009865595.1 Streptomyces sp. SID1328
CCGGCGGGCGGGGTCCGGCTGGTCGGAGTAGCGCAGCCACAGTGCCCGCTCCACCGGCCCGACGGGACCGTACGCGGCGAGGTCCGCCGCCAGCCCGCTCGCCGAACGGGCTCCGAGCGCCGAGCCCGCGCAGCGCAGCGCCAGCGGCAGCCCGCCGCACAACTCGGCGATCCGCGCGGTGGATTCGGCGTCGTAGGGATGACCGGAGTCCTGCGCGGAGGCGGTCAGCAGCTCCTCGGCACCGGCCGCGTCCAGGGCCTCGACCGGCAGGTGGTGCACCCAGGCGGGCAGGTCCGCGTCCAGCTCCAGCGGGGTGCGGGAGGTGACCAGGACCAGGCTGTCGGAGCGCTCCGGGATCAGCGCGCGGACCTGGGCCGGGTCGGAGGCGTCGTCCAGCACGATCGTCACCGGGAGTCCCGCCAGGTGCTGGTGGTACAGCTCGGCGAGCCGTTTGACCTGCTGTTCGGGGGAGGAGTGCTCGCGGAACAGCAACTGCTCGCGGGGAGCGCCGAGCCGGTTCAGCAGATGCAGCAGGGCGTCGCGGGTGGGCAGCGGACGGGTCTCGGGGCCGTCGCCGCGCAGGTCGACGACGACCGCGCCCCGGAAGTGGTCCCGCAGCTTGTGCGCCGCCCGTACGGCGAGCGTGGTGCGGCCCGAGCCCGGCTCCCCGTGCAGGACGACCACCGTCGGCCGGGTCTCCGACTCCGCGCGGGCGGCCCGCGCCCACTGTCCGATCCGCGCCAGCTCCTCCGTACGGCCCGCGAACAGATCCTCAGGCTCGGGGAGTTGGCCAAAGGACTGCTCCAGTACGGTCCGGCGCCGGGCCGCCGCGCTCTTGTCCGCGCCGCGCAGTGCCGGGCCGGTCTTCTTGCCCGGCCCGGTGGAGGCGGCGAGCATCCGCTGCTGGTCCAGGAAGGGGCGGATGCCACGCACCTCCAGCGCGGTGAGCCACTGCAGCCGCAACTGCTCGGGGCCGCCGGGCTGGCTCGCCGCGCCCTTGCGGTGATGGGCGGCGGGCAGATGCGTACCGGCCACCTTCACCACCGTGGCGGCGGCCCCGACGACGCCTGCGACGACGCCCGCGCCGAGCGCGGTGCCCGCACCGGTGCCGAGCGAC
>NZ_WWKH01000312.1:0-1731 GCF_009865595.1 Streptomyces sp. SID1328
GCCCTGGTCGACGCGCTGCGCCGGGGCGAGCCGCCGCCCCGCGGCAGACCGCGCCGCCGGCCGCCCGAGGACGCCGACGACTTCGAACTCCTCGCGGCCGACCTGGCCCGCGCGCACGACGGCGCCGTCACCGCCGTCGTCCGCGCGGCCCAGCTCTCCAGCCAGGCCGCCAACGAACAGAAACTCGAGGTCTTCGTCAACCTCGCCCGGCGCCTCCAGTCGCTGGTGCACCGGGAGATCTCCATCCTCGACGAGCTGGAGAACGAGATCGAGGACCCCGACCTGCTCAAGGGGCTCTTCCACGTCGACCACCTCGCCACCCGCATCCGCCGCCACGCCGAGAACCTCGCCGTGCTCGGCGGCGCCGTCTCCCGGCGCCAGTGGAGCAACCCCGTCGACATGACCGAGGTGCTGCGCTCCGCCATCGCCGAGGTCGAACAGTACTCACGGGTCAAGCTCGTTCCGCCGGTCGAGGGCGAGCTGCGCGGGCACGCCGTCGCCGACGTCATCCATCTCCTCGCCGAACTCGTCGAGAACGCCACGGTGTTCTCCGCCCCGCAGACCCAAGTCCTGCTGCGCGCCAACCTGGTGACCTCCGGACTCGCCATCGAGGTCGAGGACCGGGGACTCGGGCTGCCGGTCGAGGAACAGCACCGGATGAACGCCCTGCTCGCCGACCCCGACCAGGTCAACGTCGCCAGCTTGCTGGCGGACGGCCGCATCGGTCTGTACGTGGTCTCCCAGCTCGCCCGTCGGCATGGGATTTCGGTACGTCTCCAGACCAACATCTATGGGGGCGTGCAGGCGGTACTGGTCGTGCCGCAGGGGCTGTTGGGGGCGTCGGCGGGGGTTGTGCCGGGGGTTGAGGGAGCTGCGGCGGGGCCCGGTCAGGAGGCTGCCGGTCCGGGGGCCGAGGTGGCCGGGGCGGTGGGAGCCGCTGCTTTGAGTACACCGGGTGCTCCGGCCACCGGGCGGCATCGGCAGGTGGCTCGGCGGGGGATGGGGAGCGGTGACGCTGCCGCGCCGCCTCCCCTGCCCATGCGCGGGGCGCAGGAGCAGCGGGCCAACCCCGCCGAGGCGGTGCCCGGCATCGGCGCCGGGGAGCGGGCCGCGGTGGAGGCCAACGCGGGTGTGCTGCCGACGCCGCGAGCCGGAGCGGCGGCCCTGGCTACGGAGCGGCCCTCGCTGCCCCGCCGCCGCGCCCAGGAGCACATCGTGCCGCAACTCCGGGGCGGGCCCGTGCCGCGTCAGGACAACGATGTTGTCGTGGGCCACGACCCCGGCCTGATGGCCGCCTTCCAGCGCGGGATCGGGCTGGCGGAGTCCCAGCAGAGCCTGGAGGCGGCGGGGGAGGGGTTCGGGGAGGTGCCGCCCGGTGAAGGGAAGCCTTCGGAGACGGCGTACATGGAGGGCACACATACGGAGCCTCCCCACATGGGCGTCGAGGACATGGTTGTCGCGCACATGGGAGCCGGGCCCCTGGGGGCGCCCCACGTGGAGGTCGCGCCTGTGGAGGCCGGCCACATGGAGGTTGGGCCCATGGAGGTTGGACCCATGGAGCCGCCCCACATGGAGCCAGACCACATGGCGCTGCCCTCCACGGAGCCGGACCACATGGCTCCCACCCCCATGGCGCCCGACCACACCGTGTCGCCCCCTCTGGAGCCGAACCACCTGGAGCCGGACCCCATGCCCCCCGGCCCCCTCGACAGGAGCGCGCCTCCCGCATGA
>NZ_WWKH01000313.1:0-1393 GCF_009865595.1 Streptomyces sp. SID1328
CCGCCCACTGGCGCTCCGGCGCCCGCGTCCACCTCCCGCTGCGCGCCGCCGAACCGGACCGGGTGCGGGCCGGGGGCGGCCACGCCCACCTGGCCCGCCGGATCGCGGCGGGCCTCGCCGACCGTCCCGACGTGCTCCTCGCCTACTGGGACGAGGGCCTGGCCCGCCTGGTCGTGACCCTCGCCGAGGACGCCGTGAGCGACCGGGTCGTGGACCGCGCCGCCGAACTCGCCGAACGCGACGGCCTGCTCGTGGCGGGCGGCGACCCCGAGGAGTACGACCACCCCGCCGACCCGGCGGGCGTACGCGCCGCCGCCACCACCCTCGCCACCGACCTGGCCGGCATCGCCGCCGCCCTCACCGGCTACGCCCTGCGGCTGCCCGCCACGCCCCGCGCGGTCACCGCCTGCGTGACCCTGCTGCGGGAGAACCCCCGCGTCCGCGCACTGCTGCGCAGCCGGATCGGTGCCGCCCGCATGGACCTCCTGCTGGCCGGCGCCAACGCGCTCGCGCACGCCGCCGGGCAGACCCCCACCTCGCTCGTCCTCGACGGCGCCCTGCGCTCCCTCCAGCTCGCCGAGACCGTGGCCCGCTCCGCCGCCTTCGACTCCCTGCACGACGAGCTCTGCGGACCCGAGCGCCTCAGTGTCGCCCCCACCGGCTCCCCGCGCCCCCCGCTGCGCGAGTCCCCGGCGCAGGTGTACGCCGCCCACGCCTCGGCGGGCAGCGTGCTCGGCGCCCTGGCCGCGCTGCTGGTCAAACACGACCTGAATTCCGTTGCCGAGGCGGCCCTGTCCGGCTCGCCCAAGGCCGCCCGGTACGCCCCGGCCGCCTTCCACGCCGTACTCGGCACCGCCCTCGCCCGCGCCGACGTGCTGGTCCGCGACCCGGAACGGCTCAGACAGCTGGAGATGGCCGGAACCCTCCTGCTGCACCCGAGCGCGCTGCGCACCGGCGAGGGGCTCCCCGACCCGTGGACCGAGGCCGTGCTCGACGCGGCCCGCCGCGCCCGGCTGCGCGTCGTCCTCGTCGACGACCCGGCGCTGGAGGACTTCAGCGGGCTCGCGGACCAAGTGGTCGACGCCAGAAGGCCGTTGGACGACGTCGTACACGCCCTGCGCGGGGAACTGGACGCCGGGGACGAGGAGGGCGGCGAGGAACGCGTCGTCATCACGGTCGCCCGGCCCCGCGCCCTGGCGGAGACCGGCGTACTGGCCGGGCTCGACGCCGCCGACATCGCCGTCGCGCTCACCGACCAGGAGGGCGCCGTCGTCTGGGGCGCCGACATCCTCGCCCCGCACGGCCTGCCCGACGTATGGCGGCTGCTCACCGCGATCCCGGCCGCCCGGGCGGTCGGCAGCCGGGGCCAGCTCCTGGCCCGCTCCGGCGCCGC
>NZ_WWKH01000314.1:0-2302 GCF_009865595.1 Streptomyces sp. SID1328
CCGTCCGTGGGCCCGCCGGTGGTGGTGGCCGGACCGCCGCCGGCGCCGTCGGTGGTGTCACCGCCGCCCGTGGTGGTCGGGTCGACCGGGGTGGTGCCCTGGCTCGGAGCGCCGGTGGCGCCGCCGTTGCCCTGGCCGCCGTCGGTGGGCGTGGTGCCCTGGCTCCGAGTGCCGGTGGTACCACCGTTGTCCTGGCCCGCGTCGGTGCCGGGAGAGGTGGAGGGCCGGGTGCTGGGCGCGACCACGTCGGCGCCGGGCTGGAGCTCCAGGTCGAAGCTCGCGGCGGGCTTGCCGCGCAGCGCGTCCCGCGTGTACTGCGCCCAGATCTCGGTGGGCGGACCGCCACCGTTCATCCGGGCCACGCCGAGGGCTCCGTACAGCGGCTGGTGCTTGGCGGTGACCGGGTCCTGGCCCATCACGGAGACCACCGTGGCGAGGTCGGGGGTGTAGCCCGCGAACCAGGCGGCCGTGTCCTCCTCGGCGGTGCCGGTCTTGCCCGCGGCCGGACGGCCGGCGGCCTGCGCGGCAGTGGCGGTGCCGCCCTCGACCACGCTCTTCAGCACCGAGGTGGTGGTGTCGGCGGCCTCGCGGGTCACGGCCTGCTTGGTGCGACGGGCGGGCAGGTCGACCGGGACGTTGTCCTTGCTGATCTTCTCGATGATCGTGTACGTGCCGTGCCGGCCGTGGTTGGCCAGGGTCGCGTACGCCTCGGTCATCTCGAGCACGCTGGCGGTGGCGGTGCCGAGCGCGATGGACGGGGACGGGTAGAGGTCGGGGGTGTCGGCCGGGATACCGAGGTCGACCGCGGTCTCCTTGACCTTGTCGCCGGTGACGTCGGCGGCCATCTGCGCGTACACCGCGTTGACGGACAGGTCGGTGGCCTTGCGGACGGTGATCTGGCCGTACGACTTCTGGTCCTCGTTCTCCGGCGCGTACCGGCCGCCGGACCAGCCCTGCACGGGACGCATGTTGGTGCCGTCGTAGTACGCGTTGGGCGTGATGCGCTGGCCGTCCTGCGTGCTGGAGGAGTTCTGCACGGCCGAGGTGAACACGAACGGCTTGAAGGTCGAACCGACCTGGTAGTCGCCCCGGGTCGCGCCGTTGGTGTACTGCTTCACGTAGTCGATGCCGCCGTACATCGCGACGATCTTGCCGGTCTTGGGGTCGATCGAGGCGCCGCCCGCGCGGACGTAGGTGTCGGCCTTGCGGTTCTTCTTGTCCAGCTTCGAGATGAGCTGGTCGTCGACGGCCTTCACGAAGGCGTCCTGCCTGGGCTTCTGGATGGTGGTCGTGATCCGGTAACCACCCGTGGCCAGCTGGTCCTTGGTGAGGATGTCGTGCCCGACCAGGTACTCCTTGACGGCCTCGACCAGGTAGCCGCGCTGGCCGGACATGCCGGTGGAGACGGTCTGCTCCTTCGGCATCGGGAACTTCATCCCGGCGCGCTCGGACTGGCTCAGCCAGCCCTTGGCGACCATGCCGTCCAGCACGTAGTTCCAGCGGGCGAGCGCGGCCGGCTTGTTCTCGGGGTGGGCGACGACGTCGTACTCGCTGGGCGCGTTGACCAGCGCGGCGAGGTAGGCGGCGCGGGCCGGGTCGAGGTCGATCGCGTCGCGGCTGTAGTACGCCTGGGCGGCGGCCTGGATGCCGTAGGCGTTGCGGCCGAAGTAGCTGGTGTTGAGGTAGCCCTCGAGGATCTCGTTCTTCGACTTCTCCCGGTCCAGCTTGATCGAGATGAAGAACTCCTTGGCCTTGCGGGTGACCGTCTGCTCCTGGGCCAGGTAGTAGTTCTTCACGTACTGCTGGGTGATGGTGGAGCCGGACTGCTTGCCCTTGCCGAGGGCGGTGTTCCAGCCCGCGCGGAGCATCGCCTTGGGGTCGACGGCGGACTCTGTGTAGAAGTCGCGGTCCTCGGCGGCCAGGACGGCGTGCTGGGCGGGCTTGGCGATCTGGGAGAGGCCCACGTTCTCGCGGTTGACCTCGCCGTCGCGGGCGAGCTGGGAGCCGTCTGCGTACAGGTAGACGGTGGCCTGCTTTGTGGCCAGGGCGTTGGCGGCCGGGATCTGGACCATCGAGTAGCCGAGGAACAGCAGCCCGATGATCACGAGCACGCCCAGCACGAAGGTGCCCAGCACCATCCGCCAGGTGGGGAAGATCCGCCGCCAGCCGGTGCGCTTGGGACGCTTGGGCCTCTTGCCGCCGCCGTCGCCGGTACCGCCGCCGCCCTCGCCGCCGTCGCTGCCGTTGCCGCTCGCCTGGGGGGTCGCGGTGGACTCGGACGGGGTGCGGGGCAGGACGCTGG
>NZ_WWKH01000315.1:0-1026 GCF_009865595.1 Streptomyces sp. SID1328
GGGCTGGGCACCCCCGCATCCGTGGCAGCCATCGGAGGCGGCATCGGCCTGGTCGGCACAGGGCTCGGCTTCATAGATGCGTGCACATCATGATGGCGGGCAGGAGGCAGAGGCTGCCTGTAAGGCTCATCCAGGTCGGCATCGCACTTGGTCTGATCGGCGTGGTGCTCTTCGTGATCGACATCCTGATCCGTGGCTGATGACCAATCAGCTTGATCAACGCACTGCGACTCGTGGGGCAGCCGACCGCTAGGGCTGGCCCGGCGGAATAGAAGGCGATCGCGCCCGCTGGTTGTTAGCGGGCGCGATCGCCTTGCTTTCGCCGCTGATGCCGCCGCTCAGGTAGCGGACGCCGGGCCGCGCCTCAAGCCGACCATGATACCGTGGCTTGGGGCTGACGCCTGTTTGATGAGCGGTGGTCCCCGGACAAGCGGCGCCAGGGTATGCGAAGGTGGTTACACGACCAGCCTGGTCTGGTAGGAGACCCCGCACCGTCTTTGCGGGCCATTGCAGTGGCCGAGGCGCGGCGCGGGTGGTCTTGCTTGGCTTCGCGCGGCCCGATGTAGTCGCGCGCTTGATGCCCCCGCTGAGCGGGGGTGTGATGGGCTCGACCCCTGATAGGAGGGGCGAACCATGAACAACCTCACCGTGGTCACCCAGCAGTTCACCGACCGCACCATGATCACTGTCGCCGGGGAGATAGACCTTCACACCTGTTCTGCCCTCATGGATGCCACCAGCGTCATCCCACCGGATGGCAAGGCGCTGCACCTGGAGATGTCAGGCGTGTCCTTCATGGACTCCAGCGGCCTCAATCTTATGCTCCAGCTGCACCTCCGTCTTCTTGCCGAGGGCAGGCAGCTGGTTATTGCCGGTCTGCAAGGCCAGCCCACCCAGGTGCTGCTTCTCACCGGTGCCTATGACGTGCTTGTTCCCAGATCTGCCGATGCGCCGAACGCCAGCGCGGCCTGACAACTGTTACAGGTTTCTCTACCTCATCAAGCCCCGGCTGCGCTCCGCTCCGCC
>NZ_WWKH01000316.1:0-572 GCF_009865595.1 Streptomyces sp. SID1328
TGGGCCGCGTGGGCCGCCTCGGCGAGGGCGCGGGGTGCCACGCAGGCGCGGGTCGCGGCCAGGGCCGGGGTGGACACCGGCCACAGGGGCTGGGCGCGTTCCAGGGCGGTCACCGTCTCCGGGGGCGCGAGGAGGTAGCCGACCCGTAGCCCGGCCAGGCCCCAGGTCTTGGTGAGGCTGCGCAGCACCACCAGGCCGGGCACGTCCGTCCGCCCGGCCAGCGCCTCCCGCTCACCCGGCACCGCGTCCATGAACGCCTCGTCCACGACCAACGTCCGCCCCGGCCGCGCGAGTCGGGTGAGCGCTCCGGCCGGGTGGAGCACCGAGGTCGGGTTGGTCGGGTTGCCGACGATCACCAGATCGGCGTCCTCGGGCACCGAAGCCGGGTCCAGCCGGAAGCCGTCCCGTTCGCTCAGCAGGACCCGCTCCACCGTGTGCCCCGCGTCCCGCAGCGCCGCCTCCGGCTCGGTGAACTGCGGATGCACCACCACCGGCCGGCGCACCCGAAGCGCACGGGCCAGCAGCACGAACGCCTCCGCCGCGCCCGCCGTCAGCAGCACCCGCTCCACGGG
>NZ_WWKH01000317.1:0-561 GCF_009865595.1 Streptomyces sp. SID1328
CGCGGAGGCGTGCGTGGCGCTGCTGCGCGACCCCGAGCGCCGGGCGCGGCTGGGGGCGGCGGCGCGGGCGCGGGCGCTGGAGCTGTTCGGCGTCGAACAGAACATCGCGGCATTTCACGGCATTTACCTGGAGATCATGTCGCACTGTCCGGTGCGCCGGGTCGCCGTGGACGAGGCGGGGGAGCCCCTGCCGTTCGCCGTCCCGGCCGAGGCCCACGTACCCGGCCGCTGGACCGTCCCCACCCTGCTGCGGGACTCACCGGCGCCGGTCCGAGCCGGGGCGGAAGGGGCGCGATGAAGGGCGTGGACAGAACGGTGGCGGCGTCCGGGGCCTCTGGGGCCTCTTCCGGGGCCGGGGCCGCTCCCCGTAGGGGTGCCGTCGACCCCGTGAAGGCCCTGCTGCACCAGCACCGGGACCTGTGCGAGCGGGCCGTGGATCCGCTGGAGATCGCGGCCGGGCTGGAGTCGCACGGCTTCACCGACCGCTCCGCCGCCCGCTACCGGCACCGGGACGTGTTCTCGCTCGCCGAGGAGCTGTACGCGCGCGTCCCCCGCGACGCC
>NZ_WWKH01000318.1:0-502 GCF_009865595.1 Streptomyces sp. SID1328
TGTCGTCCAGGACGAAGCTGGTCTGCAGGCTGGAGTCCTCGGTGCCGGTGAAGGCGAGGTTCACGGTCTGGCCCGCGTAGGAGGAGACGTCGATCGTCTTGCGGACGTAGCCGGAGGCCCGGTCGAGGTTGGAGTACGTGGCGAGCGTGGTGGAGCCGACCTTGGCGGTGAGCTTGTCGTAGGCCGTGGACGAGGTGGTCTCGGCGGTGTCGACGTGCAGGTAGAAGCTGAGGGTGGCGGTCGTGCAGCCGCCCGGCACGGTGACGCTCTGGGCGAGCGTGTCGGTGCGGGTGCGGCCGGTGCCGTCGAGCCAGGCGAACGAGGTGCCCCCGTGGGCGCTCTGGCCGGTGCGGCTGGTGATGAGCCCGGAGGGGGACTCGGTCCAGGGTGAAGTGCCGTTCTCGAAGCCGCCGTTGACGACCGACTGCGTCGGGGTGCACGCGGCGGCGGCCGAGGACTCGGGCTGGGCGGCGGTGGCGGGGAGGGAGAGGGCGATCAGGGC
>NZ_WWKH01000319.1:0-422 GCF_009865595.1 Streptomyces sp. SID1328
TGCTGCCGGTGGGCGCTCCGCTGGCGCCGGTGCACCGGATCGCGGCCGAGCGGGCGGCGGGGACCGTGGCGGTGGTCCTGATGCAGGCGCGCCAGGAGGAGGAGCTGGCGGCGCGCGGCCGGGGTGACTTCCTGACCGATCTGGCCGAGGGCCGGGTGCGGGCCGGGGACGCTCCGGCGCAGGCCCGTGTGCTGGGGTTCCGGCCGGGTGACGGCCCGCTGCTGCCGGTGGTGATGCGGGTGGGGGACGCGCTGTCCCCGGCGGGCGGCTGGGCGGTGCTGGCGCGGGCGGTCGGCGAGGAGCTGGCGTCGGTGGGGGTGCCGGTGCTGCTGGGGGTGCGGCCGGTGGAGGGCCGGGTGCCGGTGCTGGTGGGCCTGCGCGCGGAGGCCGACCGGGCATCGGTCGCGGACCGGGTGGCGGCC
>NZ_WWKH01000320.1:0-353 GCF_009865595.1 Streptomyces sp. SID1328
GCCGTGGCCGTCGGTGGAGGCGTAGGAGCCGCGCGAGTCGTTGCCCTCGCGGTAGGAGAAGTCGCCGGTGCCGGAGGTGGCGGACAGCTTCACGTTGGAGACGGAGCTGTTCCAGATCGAGGCGGCGCTCGCTATCTGGGAGCTGAAGCTCGGCGCGGCCGACGGGTTGTAAGTGATCGTGACCGACTTCAGGCCCGGGTTCTCGGCCCGCTTCTCGGCGACCGACTTCAGGACCGCGTCGAAGAACGCCTGGTTGTCGGACGCCTCCCGGGCCGAGCCGGTGTATCCGGCGTGCGCGGCGACGGGGGCGGGCCGGGCGGACGCCGGGGCGGCGGCGCCGAACGTGGCGGCGG
>NZ_WWKH01000321.1:0-711 GCF_009865595.1 Streptomyces sp. SID1328
CGCGCACCGCGCGGGCCACCAGCGGGACGCCGCCCACGGGGGCGAGGTTCTTGGCCGGCACCCCCTTGGAGCCGCCGCGCGCCGGGATCACGGCGAGCACCCGGCGCGGCGGGTCGCCCGGATCGGCGGGCCAGTGGGTCATGGGGTCAGCTCCTTGAGAGGAAGAAGGTGCGGTACTCACAGCTCGCCCATCCGCCGGATCACCGGGGCGACCCGCTGGACGCCGTGCCGGTACGCGCCTCGGGCGGCCCGGCGCACGATCTGCCGGACGGGTCCGGCCTCCGCGCGGGTGGCGGGGCTGCCGGGCAGCGGGGCGCCGTCGGGGCCGAGGTGGTGGCGGGCGAGGATGCCGGGCAGATAGCCGGGCGCGGTCTCGGGGGTGTAGTAGGGCTCCAGCGGCGGCAGCGCGCCGGACCGCTCCAGCAGGGCGGCGATCCGGGCGCGGGCCGCGTCGAAGGCGCCCGCGTACGAACCGTCCCCGGCGGCGACCCCCTGCCGGGCCAGCCACTCCGGGTCCGGCTCCGGCCGGTGCCCGGCGTCCAGCCGGTCCCAGGAGGTGAGGCACCCGGAGCCCAGGAAGTGGTGGTTGCCCAGCGCCTCCCGCACCCCGAGGTCGGTCAGCACGGCCGTCGGAATGCGCCGGTGGAGGGACTCCAGGGCCGCGGTGGAGCTGACGGTGACCAGGAGGTCGGTCCGGTCCAGCACCTCGCC
>NZ_WWKH01000032.1:0-379 GCF_009865595.1 Streptomyces sp. SID1328
ACGGACGAACCTCTGGTGTGCCAGTTGTCCTGCCAAGGGCATGGCTGGTTGGCTACGTTCGGGAGGGATAACCGCTGAAAGCATCTAAGCGGGAAGCCTGCTTCGAGATGAGTATTCCCACCTCCTTGAGAGGGTAAGGCTCCCAGTAGACGACTGGGTTGATAGGCCAGATATGGAAGCCTGGTAACGGGTGGAGTTGACTGGTACTAATAGACCGAGGGCTTGTCCTCAGTTGCTCGCGTCCACTGTGTAAGTTCTGAGGCAACGAACAGTTGCCGGTTCAGAGCTGAACTCGAACTCACAAATAAAAAGTGTGCTTGTTCGCTCGAAACCATTAGGGTTTCGGTGGTCATAGCGTGAGGGAAACGCCCGGTTACAT
>NZ_WWKH01000322.1:0-302 GCF_009865595.1 Streptomyces sp. SID1328
CTGGGCACCAACGGCGGCGGCTACTTCAACGCCAACTCGGCGCACCCGTTCGAGAACCCGACGCCGTTCACGAACCTCTTCGAGATCTTCCTGATCCTGGTGATCCCGTTCTCCCTCACCCGCACGTTCGGTGTGATGGTCGGCAGTGTGAAGCAGGGTTACGCGATCCTCGCGACCATGTTCACGATCTGGCTGGGCTTCGTCGTCTTGATGATGTGGACCGAGTTCGCCCACCACGGCCCGGCGTTGCAGGCCGCGGGTGCCGCGATGGAGGGCAAGGAGGTCCGCTTCGGCGTCGGCGG
>NZ_WWKH01000323.1:0-1115 GCF_009865595.1 Streptomyces sp. SID1328
CGGCGTGCTTCTCGTCGTCCGTCCAGCGGGAGTTGCCGCCGTCCACGACGGTGTCGCCGGGGGAGAGCAGGTCCTTCAGCTCGTCTATGACGACCTGGGTGGCGGTGCCGGCCGGGACCATGACCCAGATGGTGCGCGGCGCGTCGAGCTTCTCGACCAGTTCGGCGAGGTCCTTGACGTCGGTCAGTTCCGGGTTGCGGTCGTAGCCGATGACCTGGTGGCCCGCGCGGCGGATGCGCTCGCGCATGTTGCCGCCCATCTTGCCGAGGCCGATGAGTCCGAGCTGCATGTCAGTTCACTTCCTTGAGGGAGCGGTAGACGGCGACGAGGGCCGTGGTGGAGGGGTCGAGGCCGGGCACCTCGGCGCCTTCGGTGAGGGCGGGTTCGATGCGCTTGGCGAGCACCTTGCCCAGCTCGACGCCCCACTGGTCGAAGGAGTCGATGTTCCAGACCGCGCCCTGGACGAACACCTTGTGCTCGTAGAGGGCGACGAGCTGGCCGAGCACGGAAGGGGTCAGCTCGGGGGCCAGGATCGTGGTGGTGGGGTGGTTGCCGCGGAAGGTGCGGTGGGCCACCTGCGCCTCGGCGACGCCTTCCTCGCGGACCTCGTCCTCGGTCTTGCCGAAGGCGAGGGCCTGGGTCTGGGCGAAGAAGTTGGCCATCAACAGGTCGTGCTGGGCCTTGAGTTCGTCGCTCAGCTCGTCCACCGGGCGGGCGAAGCCGATGAAGTCCGCCGGGATCAGCTTCGTGCCCTGGTGGATCAACTGGTAGTACGCGTGCTGCCCGTTGGTACCGGGCGTGCCCCAGACCACCGGCCCGGTCTGCCACTCCACCGGCGTGCCGTCCTTCTGCACGGACTTGCCGTTGGACTCCATGTCGAGCTGCTGGAGGTAGGCGGTGAACTTCGAGAGGTAGTGGCTGTACGGCAGGACCGCGTGCGACTGGGCGTCGAAGAAGTCGTCGTACCAGATGCCCAGCAGGCCCAGCAGCAGCGGCGCGTTCTCCTCCGCCGGAGCGGTACGGAAGTGCTCGTCCACGGTGTGGAAACCGTCCAGCATCTCCCGGAAACGCTCCGGACCGATCGCGATCATCACCGACAGGCCGATCGCGGAGTC